>CAIUFU010000168.1 GCA_903898475.1 uncultured Alphaproteobacteria bacterium
ATTTTAGAAAATTTATTGCAAGAGTGAATGAATGATTGCAGCGCTTTTTTGTGGTCGTCATTTTCCCAATTTTCCAGCGAAGAGAAATCAACTTGTTTCAATTTTAAATCGCCTTTGCCCTTGATGGTAATTTTGTGATAGAAAAGGCAGCTTTGCAGCAGTAAGGCCGACAGAAGAATTAAAACTTTTGGCATAAAGAAATTAAAAATTAGGAATTAAGATTTAAGAATTAGGGTTCGATTAAAGATCTCAATTAAAAAAATCTCTCTCTCAAATTTATTTTACTCAGTGTCATGCTGAGCTTGTCGAAGCATGATTCAAGGCACGGGCCAGAATCATGCTTCGACAAGCTCAGCATGACATCACTCTTAACTTTCAATCTGAAAAAAAATGTCTCTTCAATGCGGAATCGTCGGCTTGCCGAATGTTGGAAAATCTACTTTGTTTAATGCGCTAACTCAAACCGCGGCCGCGCAAGCTGCGAACTATCCTTTTTGCACCATCGAGCCAAATATTGGCAAAGTTAATGTGCCGGATTCGCGCTTAGAAAATCTAACCAAAATTGCTGGATCGGCTTTGATTATTCCAGCGCAAATTGAATTTGTTGATATTGCAGGTTTGGTTCGTGGAGCCAGCACAGGTGAGGGTTTAGGCAATAAATTTCTTTCTCACATTCGCGAAGTTGATGCAATTATTAATGTGGTGCGTTGCTTTGAAGATGAAAATATTACTCACGTTGAAGGCGCGGTTGATCCACTTCGCGACATTGAATTGATTCAGCTCGAGCTAATTATTGCCGACATGGAAAGTTTAGAAAAAAGAATTCCCGCACTTGAAAAAAAAGCCCGTCTTGACAAAGAAATCGCGGCGCAAGTTGAAGTAGCTAAAAAAGTTTTGGAAGTTTTGAAAGACGGAAAAGCGGCGCGCTTAACTCAAATTAAATCAGCCGAAGAAGAAAAGATTTTGCGCGAGCTGCAACTAATCACCTCTAAGCCACAACTCTTTGTCTGCAATTTGAAAGAACATGAATTAAGCGGAAATAAATTTTCAGAATTGGTGGAAAAATTTGGAAAAGAAAATTCTTACCAAGTGCTAAAAATCTGTGCGCAAGTTGAAGCGGAAGTTGCTGGGCTTGAAAGCGAAGAAGAGAAAAAAGAATTTTTAGAATCGGTGGGCCTTGAAGAAACCGGCCTCGCGCAAATTATTAAAAGCTCTTACTCGCTTTTAAATTTGATCACATTTTTCACCGTTGGCCCAAAAGAATGTCACGCTTGGACTTTGAAAAAAGATTCTACCGCACCAAAAGCGGCAGGCGTTATTCACACTGATTTTGAAAAAGGCTTCATCCGCGCTGAGACAATTTCTTACAAAGATTACACAACTTTGGGCGGCGAAGAAGGCGCTAAAACCGCAGGTAAATTGCGCTTGGAAGGCAAAGACTACATCACACAAGATGGTGATGTGTTTCACTTTAGGTTTAATGTTTAGGTAAAATTTTACAGCCCCAAAGTCATGCTGAGCCTGTCGAAGCATGACTTTTGAGTAAGTGGTAGGTGAGGTTGAGGAATAGCGATTTCCTATTTTGACCAGATAAGTCGCACTCCCAGCTGGGATGCTAAAAAAATCGGGCTAACTAATTTTCAAGGTGAAGAGTTTTTTTAAAGGCTCGCCAGAGCTGCATAAATTCACTTAAAATGCCTTGAAAATGGATTTAGAACTCGAAGCAAAAAAGCGAAAAAAAATTTCAGATAATCCGCTGTCGCTTGATTCGCGAGATATTGCGGCAGCCGAGTCAGATGATTTTATGGTGGCAAAAGATGAAAATAAAAATCGACTCGAGATCAATATTTTAGAAGATAACGAGCAGTATCAAGAAGTTGAAGTTATTTACGGCGACAAGAAAAAGCGCAAAAGAATCACCAAACTTTTACCTAAAAATTTCGCGAATTTTATTTACGCTGCAGTGCAAAAGCCAACCCCTTCAATGAAGGTTGGGGCGATGAATTTGGCTAATTTAAGTCAGGGTTTGCAATCAACGGGTCAGATATTTTTGCAGGAAAAATTCTTACGTGTGCTAACAAAAATTAATCAAATTTCTGAAAAAACGCCGGAAAAAATTTGGGATAGCGAAGAAAGAATTAACGCCACCGAAAAAGCAATTTTAGTTGCGGTGATAAATTGCACCAGACCTGCAATTGAGCATCTTGATCGCGTTATTGTGTCAATGAGATCGCATGAAGTTGTGGATCAAAATGCTTTCAAAAATTTTATCGCTGAAGTGGTTGATTTAACCAAAAATCCCCAAAGATTGACGCAAACTTTGTTTGGACATTCTTCGCACAATCTAAGCGACAAACAAAAAGAAAATCTGGCTAATTGCTTGAATAATATTGTCTCAGAAGTGGAGCACTCAAAGCAAAATCATCAAATTAAAATTCTGCAAAAAGTTGTTAATGAAAATTCTGACGCAAAGCAAAATTTGCGCGACGCTTAATCAGCTGGTAAATAAATCTACTGCAAAAAAACGTATTATTTTTGGCCTTGGTTCTAACTTGGGCGACCGCAATTTTTATCTTGATGAAGCGGTTCTCGAACTTACGCAGGCGCTGTTTTTAACTAATTCAAAAACCTCAAGCATTTTTAGAAATCCGGCAATGCTTTTGCCTAATTCTCCCAAGGAATGGGACGTAGAATTTTTCAACATCGCCTTTTCTGCCGACATTGATTTGGAAAAATTTGTCCCAGAAAAAATTTTAGAAATCGTCAAAGAAATTGAGAAAAATTTAGGAAGAAAAGAGCGTGAAAGATGGGCACCGCGCGAGATTGACATTGATATTTTGGCAATTGCAGATTTGAAAATTGAGCTAGGTGAAAAGCTGACTATTCCTCATCGCGATTTGTTTAATCGCGATTTTTTTGTAAATACCGTTGAAGAGATTGAGCCGCAGCTGTTGAAAAGTTTGAGATAGTTACTACCTGATTTTTATTCCCATTCAATGTCACCCTAAGTCTGCCAAAGGGTGACGACGTCGAGGGTTATTAAAAAACAATCAAAACCAAACTTTTATGAACATCGAACGCTACACCGAAAAAACGCAAAGCCTTTTGCAATCGGCGCAAACGCTAGCCGTAAGTCGTGGTAATCAAAAGTTTTTACCCGAGCATTTACTTGCCGCGATGCTTGACGACCAAGAGGGTCTTACTCAAAAATTAATCACTTTCTGCGACGGTAATGTTGAAATTTTAAAAGCCGAAAGCGCGCAAGTTTTAGATAAAATTCCAACCGTTGAAGGAAGCGGTGCTGGCAGCATTTCAATGTCGCAAGAATTGGCGCGCATTTTGCTTTTGGCGGAAAAAATTTCTGATCAAAATTCTGACCAGTTCGTCACGGTTGAGCGCATTTTGCAGGCGATTTTGGAAGATGAAAAAAACGAAGCGGCAAAAGCTTTGAAAGTTGCGGGGGTTTCTGTTTCAGGCCTTCGTGCTGCCATTCAAAAAATTCGCGCCGGCAAAAAAGCCAGTTCTGCGAGTGCTGAATCAACTTACCAAGCGTTAGAAAAATACGCTCAAGATTTAACCAAAAAAGCGCGTGAAGGAAAGATTGACCCCGTGATTGGTCGCGACGAAGAAATCCGCCGTGCCATGCAGGTTTTGTCGCGCCGTACAAAAAATAATCCCGTATTAATTGGTCAACCCGGAGTTGGCAAAACCGCAATTGTTGAAGGCTTAGCGCAAAGAATTGTAAATGGCGACGTGCCCGAAAGTTTGAAAGGCAAAAAGCTGATGTCGCTTGATTTGGGGGCTTTAATTGCTGGCGCAAAATTTCGTGGTGAATTTGAAGAGCGCCTAAAAGCGGTGCTTGCCGAAGTTGAAAATAATGATGATGTGGTGCTGTTTATTGACGAGCTGCATTTGTTGGTTGGCGCTGGAAAAACTGATGGCGCGATGGATGCGTCAAATTTATTAAAACCGGCTTTGGCGCGTGGCACGCTTCATTGTATTGGGGCGACAACTCTTGATGAATATCGCCAATATATTGAAAAAGATGCGGCGTTAGCGCGACGTTTTCAACCGGTTTACACCGAGGAACCAAGCGTGCTCGACACCATTTCAATTTTGCGCGGCATTAAAGAAAAATACGAAGTTCATCACGGAATCAAAATTAAAGATTCGGCTTTGGTTGCAGCAGCAACTTTGTCAGATCGCTACATTACCGACAGATTTTTGCCTGACAAAGCAATTGACCTCATTGACGAAGCGGCGAGCTCTTTGAAAATTGAAC
>CAIUFU010000169.1 GCA_903898475.1 uncultured Alphaproteobacteria bacterium
ATCATATTATTGGTTACACCCAAAAATTATTAAAAAAAGACGGCTATTGTTTATTTTTGAAGTGAAAAAATTTGACAAAGGAAATCGAACTTGCCAAAAAAACTTTTCAATTTGAATATGAATTACATCCGAGTTTGACCTCAGAAGAAAGCAATATCATCAAAGTTTCCAACATTTCCAATTTATAAAAATCTAAACAGGAGCACGTATGCTTATTGGCATCCCAAAAGAAATTAAAGATCATGAATATCGCGTTGGCGCAACTCCGTCAGGCGTTCGCGAATTAGTAAATGCAGGCCACCAAGTTTTGGTACAAAAAGATGCCGGCGCTTCAATTGATTTTTCTGATGAACAATATGTTGCAGCAGGTGCCCAAATCGGAGCTACTGCCGCTGATGTTTACGGCAAAGCTGAAATGATTTTGAAGGTTAAAGAACCACAAGAATCTGAATGTAAAATGATCCGCAAAGGTCAAATCATCTTCTCTTATTTGCACTTAGCTGCTGAACCACATTTGACTGAAATGTTAATCAAATCTGGCTGTGTTGCGATTGCTTTTGAAACTGTTAGCGCTGCTGACAGATCTTTGCCACTTCTTGCTCCAATGTCTGAAGTTGCCGGAAAACTTTCAATTCAAGCTGGCGCTAAAGCTCTACAAAAATCTCATGGCGGACGTGGAATTTTGCTTGGCGGCGTACCAGGTGTTGATCGCGGTAAAGTTACCATCCTTGGCGGCGGCGTTGCCGGAACCAATGCAGCGAAAGTTGCTGTTGGCATGGGTGCAGAAGTAGTTATTCTTGACAAATCTTTAGCACGTATTCGCTATTTGTGCGACATTTTCGGCAATTCAGCAAGAGCGCTTTATGCCTCACTCGAAAACATCGAAAACCATGTTATTACTGCTGACGTTGTAGTTGGCGCGGTTCTAATTCCTGGAGCTGCAGCTCCAAAATTGGTTTCTGCCGCAACTGTGAAAAAAATGAATAGAGGCGCGGTGATGGTTGATATTTCTATCGATCAAGGCGGTTGCTTTGAAACCAGCAAACCAACTTCACATAGCAATCCAACTTACATTGTTGATGGCGTAGTTCACTATTGCGTAACCAACATGCCAGGTGCAGTTTCTAGAACTTCAACTCAAGCTTTGGAAAATTCGACTCTTCCTTTCTCTTTGGCAATTGCAGGTAAAGGCTACAAAAAAGCTTTGTCTGACGATGTTCACTTGAGAAATGGCTTGAACGTAATTGACGGCAAAGTCACTTATAAAGCCGTTGCTGATGCTTTAGGACTTCCATTTGTTGAAGCTGAAAAAGCCTTGTAATTTCTTAGGGGACGCGAAGAAAAATCGCGTCCCCATCTCTCCTTCCTCATGACCCTCCTCACCACTTCCGAACTCATCAAAAAATACAGCCTCGACGCTAAAAAATCTCTCGGCCAAAACTTCATTTTAGACAAAAATTTCACCGATAAAATCGCCCGCGCCGCTGGTGATTTAAGTGAGTTTGAAGTTTTAGAAATTGGTCCCGGACCAGGCAGTTTAACACGCTCAATACTTGACGCCGGTGTAAAAAAACTAGTCGCAATTGAGAAAGACCAAAGATGTTTGGAGGCTTTAGGAGAATTAAAAAATTTCTACGGCGAGCGCTTTGAAATCAATGAAGGTGACGCGCTAGAAATTGATGAAACCAAGTTTTTTAACAGCGCTAAAAAATTCAAAATCATCGCCAATTTGCCTTACAACATTGGCACGGTTTTACTTTTCAAATGGCTAAAAATCGCCCCGCAAATTTCTTCAATGCATTTGATGCTGCAAAAAGAAGTGGTTGATCGCATCGTCGCTAAACCCAATACTAATCACTATGGAAGGCTCGCCGTAATGGTGAATTTTTTATGCGAAACCAAAATGGTTTTTAAGGTGAGCCCGTCAGTTTTTACACCGCCACCAAAAGTTACATCAGCAATTGTAGAAATTATCCCACGCCAAAAACCGCTAGCCGATGTTGATTTTGATAAATTAAGCAAAGTAGTTGCCGCGGCTTTTAATCAGCGCCGCAAGATGATAAAATCAGGCTTGAAAAGCGTCTTTGAAAACCCCGAAGAAATTTTAAAAGAAGTTGGAATTAAGCCTGACTTGCGACCGGAAAATTTAACCATCGAAGAATTCTGCAAACTCGCAGCACGACTTCCCTAATTAACATAGCGAATAATAACCACGCCCGATCCGCCACTGCCAACAATACTAGTGCCTCCGGTACTTTGACCGATTTTCGTCCCACCACCGCCGCCGCCACCAGTATTAGCCGTACCATTAGTTCCTGCTCTGCCGCCACTTCCGCCGCCACCAGTGCCTCCAGAGGAAGTTGAAGTATTTCCTGAAACTGATCCGCCGCCACCACCACCGTAAGTTCCCGGATAAGAAGCCGTTGAGCCGGAAGTTATTGAAATAGCAATACCGTTTCCTCCATTGCCGCCAACTTCACCAGCCGTGCTACCATTGCCTCTACCTAAACCACCAACTGCACCAGCACCGCCACCGCCGCCACCA
>CAIUFU010000170.1 GCA_903898475.1 uncultured Alphaproteobacteria bacterium
TGCGATTTTTGCCCGTGCTTTGAAGCCAGAAGAAAGACAACCAATTGAAGATTACGCTGGTAAGAAATGGACTCGCTCGATCAATAGAAGCGCAGTATCTGGTGGCTCATGCATTGGATATACAATTACTGAATCGGGCTGTGATCTTTCGGCGTCTCCTTGTTCGATTAGTGTAGCTGGATTGGTTGCATCAGTTTCTCCAACTTCAAGTTCAACTTCAATTGCTTGTAACCAAGTTGGTTATTCAGGCAGTGTGAACTACACTTGCATTAATGGCACTGCCAATGTTACGGGAAGTTGTACATCTGCTCCTCCTTGTTCTGTGACTCCAGCTGGCGTGTCTGCTGCGATTAATGTATCTAGCGGATCAACTGGAAGTGGCACATGTAACGTAGCTCATTATACTGGAACTGCATCATTTAGCTGCAGCAGTGGAACTCCAACTTACATCTCGCAATGCACTTGCGCAACGGGATACACCGGAAGTGGATGCTCGACTTGTGATACTGGTTACGCGTCTGATGGCAGTGGAGGATGTGGTTTAAAATGCAGCATCACTGGTGTTGTTGGCATTACTGATGGAACCCAAGTCAATCCAAGCAGCACTTCAGTTGCCTGCAATGCCTCTGGTGTATCTGGTGGACCAATCACTTACACTTGCCTTGGTGGAGTGTTTACTAAAACCGGCGGGACTTGCGTGGTTCCTAAATGTAGCGGTGGAAATACTAGTATGTACACTATCGCAGGTGAAACGGTGCATGTATTTACAACTGGTGGCACACTTACTTGTAATCAAACTACCAATGCGCAAGTTTTGATTGTTGCGGGTGGTGGTGGCGCTGGTGGCAATATTGGCGGTGGTGGTGGCGCTGGTGGATTAATTTATCAAGCTTCACAATCTTTAAGTAACACATCTTACCCAGTTGTGGTAGGCGCCGGAGGTACTGGAGGTGGGTCTGGAGTAACTGGTACAAATGGCGGCAATTCTTCTTTTAATAGTCAAATAGCTCTTGGCGGTGGTGGTGGCGGCGGCTGGGGCTCAACTCCCGCTTCAGGTGGATCGGGTGGTGGATCAGGCGGAAGCGGAGCTGGTGCAACGGGTCAATCCGGCCAAGGAACCAGCGGTGGTGGCCCAGGAAGCGGATTTATCGGTGGCGGTGGTGGCGGCGCTGGACATGCAGGATATAATGGTAATAGTATTGGAGGAAATGGCGGAGAAGGCTTGTCTTACAACATTTCCGGCTCATCAATTTTCTACGCTGCAGGTGGTGGAGCTGGTACAGTTAACGCAGGAAACAACTCTGGTGGCACTGGAGGATCTAGCATCGGTGGTAATGGCGGCTCAGCAAATCAAGTTGCAACTAGTGGCGCAACCAACACAGGAAGTGGTGGTGGTGGTGGTGGAAACATAGGTTCTAGGACTGGCGGCAATGGAGGCTCTGGTATCGTAATTATTCGATACGTCAATTAATCAAAAATATTCTTAAAAATAGTGAAAAAACTAGATCCGAAAAAAATTTTTAACGGCCAGTGCGAATTTCTTTTCGGCGCTCACACTTATTCACAAGTAGCGCCAAGTTCGCAGCCTGAAATCGCCTTTATCGGCGCCTCTAACGTGGGTAAATCTAGTTTGATTAACGCGCTGATGGGCAAGAAAGTTGCCATTGTTTCAACCACTCCGGGACGCACGCGCCAGTTAAATTTTTTCAAAGTTGCTGACGGTTTTACCCAAAGTTTCTCAGAAGGATTTGTGCTAGTTGACATGCCGGGTTACGGCTTTGCCAAAGCCAGCGCCAAACACTCAGAACATTGGCAAAAAACTGCTTTGGAATATTTGATGAAACGCCCAAATTTGAAGCGGCTTTTTTTGTTGATTGATCCAATTAAAGGCTTGAAAGAAGCAGATCGCGATATGATTAACATGCTCAACGCGGTGGCAGTTTCTTTTCAAATTATCTTGACGAAATCCGATAAATTAAATCGCGAAGAACTAGCAAAAGCCGAAGCAAAAATTGCCAAAGAAGTTTTAACTTGGCCAGCGGCGCACCCTAAAATCATTGCCACCAGCAGCTCGAAGGGCTACGGCGTTAATGATGTTCAAGATTCAATTGTTGAAGTGTTGCAGCATTTGTAATGAAAATTTTTCTGACAATTTTTTTGACCAGCGCCGTCATTCTGCTACTAGTATTTTTACTAAACATCGCTACATATAACGGCACTAAAACTCCCGCCAATCGACCAACTTCAAATGACAAAAAATCTTAAAAAACCTGCCGCGCCAAAGACCAAATCTTTGCCGCAAATTTCTGCAATGGGCTTTACTCCCAAGCAAATTGTTGACGAATTAAACCGTTTTATCGTTGGCCAAAAAGAAGCAAAAAAAGCCGTGGCAATTGCGCTGCGCAACCGCTATCGCCGCAAGTTAGTTGAGTCGCCTTTGCGCGAAGAAATCGTGCCAAAAAATATTTTAATGGTAGGGCCAACCGGCGTTGGAAAAACTGAAGTGGCGCGCCGCCTTGCTAAACTTGCCAACGCACCTTTTATTAAAGTTGAAGCAACTAAATTTACCGAAGTTGGCTATGTTGGTCGCGATGTTGATTCAATCATTCGCGATTTGATGGATGTCGCAGTTAAAACCATCAAAAATGAAATCAAAAAAGAGGTCGAAAAAAAGGCCGAAGCTCACGCCAAAGAAAAAATCTTAATGGCTTTGGTTGGCGACATTGCAGTTGCTGGCACCAAAGAAAAATTCTCGCAAATGCTTGAAAAAGGCGAAATCAACGAGCGCGAAGTTGAAATTGAATTGCTCGACAATGGCTCTTCATCAATTGGCACCAGCTTTGATATTCCCGGTGGTCAAGTTGGCATGATTAATCTTTCTGAAATGATCGGCAAAGCGATGGGCGGCGAAAAAACCAGAAAAGTTAAAATGAGCGTTGAAGACGCCTTGAAATCATTGATCGAAGAAGAATCTGAAAAAATGATCGACGAAGATCAGGTGATTAAAAAAGCCACCAAATCTGTCGAAAATGACGGTATCGTTTTTATTGACGAAATTGATAAAATCTGCGCTCGCGGCGGCGGCAAAGCTTCGGGCTCTGACGTTTCGCGCGAAGGCGTGCAGCGCGACTTGCTGCCTTTGGTTGAAGGCACGGCGGTTGCCACCAAATATGGCACGATCAAAACCGATCACATTTTATTTATTGCATCCGGCGCATTTCACGCAACGAAGCCCGCTGATTTACTTCCAGAATTACAAGGCCGCTTCCCAATTCGCGTGCAGCTAAAACCACTCACCGAAGAAGATTTGGTGCGCATTTTATGCGAGCCAGAAGCCAGTTTAATCAAACAATATGTGGCGCTAATTGGCGTGGAAAATGTGAAGTTAGATTTCACTGACAATGGCATTAAAGAAATCGCCAAAGTCGCTTTTAAAGTGAACGGCGAAGTTGAAAATATCGGCGCCAGACGCCTTCACACCTTGCTTGAGAAAATTCTTGAAGATGTCAGTTTTGACGCCACCGAAATGAAAAACGGTGCCGCAGTAAAAATTGACCAAAAATATGTCGCTGAACATTTGGGCGATTTGACTTCTGGAAAAACCGATCTTTCGAAATTTATTTTGTAAAATTCAACCTTAGGAAAAAATGATCCCTCGCTACTCTCGCCCTGAAATGGTCAAAATTTGGTCACAAGAAAATAAATATAACATCTGGTTCGACATTGAGATTTATGCACTTGAAGCCCTAGAAAAACTTGGCGTTGCAGATGCCGGCTCTTCAACTCGTATTCGTCAAAATTTCGAAAAAGCTGGTGGCAAATTTGATGCGGCGCGTGTTGATGAAATTGAGTCGGTAACCAAGCATGACGTGATCGCGTTTCTTACTCACCTTGCAGAATTAGTTGGCGAAAATTCACGCTTCATTCATTTGGGCATGACCAGTTCTGACGTTCTCGACACTTGCCTTTCAGCACAGCTTTCACAAGCCAGCGACATTTTAATTGATGATTTAGAGCGTTTGCTTTCAGCAATTAAAAAACGCGCCTTCGAACATAAAAACACCGTTTGCGTTGGTCGCTCGCACGGCATTCACGCTGAGCCTGTAACCTTCGGCCTCAAGCTTGCACGCTTTTACGCTGAGTTTGAAAGAAACTTGGCGCGCCTAAAAACCGCTAAAAAAGAAATCGCGGTTTGTGCAATTTCTGGCGCGGTTGGAACTTTCGCCAATGTTGATCCATTCGTGCAAAAATATGTCGCAGAAAAAATGGGCCTTGAAGAAGAATCGGTTTCAAGCCAAATCATTCCTCGCGATCGCCACGCCGCATTCTTTGCCACACTTGGCGTGATCGCTTCATCAATTGAAAATCTAGCAATTGAAATCAGACATTTGCAACGCACTGAAGTTTTAGAAGCCGAAGAGTTTTTCTCAAAAGGCCAAAAAGGCAGTTCCGCAATGCCTCACAAAAGAAATCCGGTTTTAAGTGAAAACCTCACCGGCCTTGCCCGCATGGTGCGCAGCGCCGTGGTGCCTGCAATGGAAAACGTTGCCAGCTGGCACGAACGCGATATTTCGCATTCATCGGTTGAAAGAATGATCGCGCCAGATTCAACAATCACACTCGATTTTGCGCTTAATCGTTTGGTTGGATTGATCGAAAATTTAGTGATTCACCAAGACAACATGCAGAAAAATTTGGATAAATTAGGCGGCTTGGTTTTCTCACAACGCGTGCTTTTAACTTTGATTGAAGAAGCCAAAATTTCTCGCGAAGACGCTTACAAAATTGTGCAAACCAACGCAATGAAGATCTGGGCTGGCGAGTCAAATAGCTTTTTGGAATTGCTTAAAAAAGACGAGGAAGTCTCATCAAAATTAAGCGACAAAAAACTCGAGGAAATTTTCGATATTTCTTACCACACCAAAAATATCGATCACATCTTTAAGCAGGTTTTTGGTGGTTAATTCTCGCAGCTTTGACGTCGTAATTATTGGCGCCGGAGCAGCAGGATTAATGTGCGCTGCAACCGCTGGAAATCGCGGTCGCAGCGTTTTACTAGTTGATCACGCCAAAGCAGTTGGCGAAAAAATCCGCATTTCTGGCGGCGGCAGATGCAACTTTACTAACCTTCACACCACACCAAAAAACTTCATTTCAAACAATCCTCATTTCTGCGTTTCAGCCTTGCAGCGCTTCACGCAACACGACTTCATTAATCTGGTAAAAAAACACCAAATCGCCTTTCACGAAAAAACTTTGGGACAACTTTTTTGCGATATTTCTGCGAAACAAATTATTGAAATGCTGCTAAAAGAATGCGCCGCCGGATCAGTTGAGATAAGACTTGAAAGCAAGGTTAGTGAAATAAAGAAATCAGAAAATTTCTTCACGCTGCAAGTCGAAAATGATTTGGTAAAATGCCAATCTTTAGTAATTGCAACCGGCGCTCCCTCAATTCCAAAAATGGGCGCAACCGGCTTTGGTTATGACGTGGCGCGACAATTTGGTTTGAAAGTTGTGCAGCCAGTTCCGGCTTTGGTACCGCTAACTTTGGATGAAAATACTTTGTCTGAGACTAAAAACCTTTCCGGTGTTGCAGTTGATTCGGTTGTTTCTTGCGGCAAAATAAATTTTCGTGAGGCGCTGCTTTTCACCCATCGCGGACTCAGCGGACCAGCAATTCTGCAAATTTCGTCTTACTGGAAACATGGTGAAAAAATCACAATCAACCTCGCGCCAGAAATTGATGTTTTTGCAAGAATTTCTGAAGAAAAAAAATTTAAACCAAAGCAAGAATTGCAAAATTTCTTGAGCAATTTTTTACCAAAAAGTTTGGCCAATTATTTAGCGCAAAAAAGCAATCACGCCGGAAATTTAGCTGATCTTTCCAACCAAAAACTCAAAGAAATTGCCAATTCTGTAAATGCGTGGGAGCTTATTCCAAATGGCACCGAAGGCTTTGCAAAAGCCGAAGTAACTTTGGGAGGAATTAATGTTGAGCAAATTTCTTCCAAAACTTTTGAAGCAAAATCTGTGCCTAATTTATTTTTTATCGGCGAAGTTTTAGATGTTACCGGCTGGCTTGGCGGCTTTAATTTTCAATGGGCTTGGGCTAGTGGCAAAGCAGCTGGGGATTACGTTTAAAAGGATTGCTCAATTGGCTTTGGCAATCAAAATTGAATTTCGTTACTAACTAAAAAAGAGAAAAAAATGACCGAAAACAACAACGTAATTAAAGAATTTAAACCGGTGAAAAAACTTTCACCTTTCGTTTCCGACCCTTTCAACACAAGAGGTGGCAAAGGTGGCAAAAAAGGTGTAGTAATTTCTACAGCCCCAGCTGGTGTAAAAAAATCTAGCGCAAAATCTAGCATCAAAAAAGGCGGCAGCGGCGACAGATAATTAAAAAAGCCAATTTTCCGCACCGGTGCGGAAAATTGGCTTTTTTAATTATCTGTCGCCGCTGCCGCCTTTTTTGATGCTAGATTTTGCGCTAGATTTTTTTACACCAGCTGGGGCTGTAGAAATTACTACACCTTTTTTGCCACCTTTGCCACCTCTTGTGTTGAAAGGGTCGGAAACGAAAGGTGAAAGTTTTTTCACCGGTTTAAATTCTTTAATTACGTTGTTGTTTTCGGTCATTTTTTTCTCTTTTTTAGTTAGTAACGAAATTCAATTTTGATTGCCAAAGCCAATTGAGCAATCCTTTTAAACGTAATCCCCAGCTGCTTTGCCACTAGCCCAAGCCCATTGAAAATTAAAGCCGCCAAGCCAGCCGGTAACATCTAAAACTTCGCCGATAAAAAATAAATTAGGCACAGATTTTGCTTCAAAAGTTTTGGAAGAAATTTGCTCAACATTAATTCCTCCCAAAGTTACTTCGGCTTTTGCAAAGCCTTCGGTGCCATTTGGAATAAGCTCCCACGCATTTACAGAATTGGCAATTTCTTTGAGTTTTTGGTTGGAAAGATCAGCTAAATTTCCGGCGTGATTGCTTTTTTGCGCTAAATAATTGGCCAAACTTTTTGGTAAAAAATTGCTCAAGAAATTTTGCAATTCTTGCTTTGGTTTAAATTTTTTTTCTTCAGAAATTCTTGCAAAAACATCAATTTCTGGCGCGAGGTTGATTGTGATTTTTTCACCATGTTTCCAGTAAGACGAAATTTGCAGAATTGCTGGTCCGCTGAGTCCGCGATGGGTGAAAAGCAGCGCCTCACGAAAATTTATTTTGCCGCAAGAAACAACCGAATCAACTGCAACACCGGAAAGGTTTTTAGTCTCAGACAAAGTATTTTCATCCAAAGTTAGCGGTACCAAAGCCGGAACTGGCTGCACAACTTTCAAACCAAATTGTCGCGCCACGTCATAACCAAAGCCGGTTGCGCCCATTTTTGGAATTGAGGGAGCGCCGGTTGCAATTACTAAAGATTGGCATTTTACCAAATCATTTTCGACTTGCAGCGTGAAGAAATTTTCTGATTTCTTTATTTCACTAACCTTGCTTTCAAGTCTTATCTCAACTGATCCGGCGGCGCATTCTTTTAGCAGCATTTCAATAATTTGTTTCGCAGAAATATCGCAAAAAAGTTGTCCCAAAGTTTTTTCGTGAAAGGCGATTTGGTGTTTTTTTACCAGATTAATGAAGTCGTGTTGCGTGAAGCGCTGCAAGGCTGAAACGCAGAAATGAGGATTGTTTGAAATGAAGTTTTTTGGTGTGGTGTGAAGGTTAGTAAAGTTGCATCTGCCGCCGCCAGAAATGCGGATTTTTTCGCCAACTGCTTTGGCGTGATCAACTAGTAAAACGCTGCGACCGCGATTTCCAGCGGTTGCAGCGCACATTAATCCTGCTGCTCCGGCGCCAATAATTACGACGTCAAAGCTGCGAGAATTAACCACCAAAAACCTGCTTAAAGATGTGATCGATATTTTTGGTGTGGTAAGAAATATCGAAAATTTCCTCGAGTTTTTTGTCGCTTAATTTTGATGAGACTTCCTCGTCTTTTTTAAGCAATTCCAAAAAGCTATTTGACTCGCCAGCCCAGATCTTCATTGCGTTGGTTTGCACAATTTTGTAAGCGTCTTCGCGAGAAATTTTGGCTTCTTCAATCAAAGTTAAAAGCACGCGTTGTGAGAAAACCAAGCCGCCTAATTTATCCAAATTTTTCTGCATGTTGTCTTGGTGAATCACTAAATTTTCGATCAATCCAACCAAACGATTAAGCGCAAAATCGAGTGTGATTGTTGAATCTGGCGCGATCATTCTTTCAACCGATGAATGCGAAATATCGCGTTCGTGCCAGCTGGCAACGTTTTCCATTGCAGGCACCACGGCGCTGCGCACCATGCGGGCAAGGCCGGTGAGGTTTTCACTTAAAACCGGATTTCTTTTGTGAGGCATTGCGGAACTGCCTTTTTGGCCTTTTGAGAAAAACTCTTCGGCTTCTAAAACTTCAGTGCGTTGCAAATGTCTGATTTCAATTGCTAGATTTTCAATTGATGAAGCGATCACGCCAAGTGTGGCAAAGAATGCGGCGTGGCGATCGCGAGGAATGATTTGGCTTGAAACCGATTCTTCTTCAAGGCCCATTTTTTCTGCGACATATTTTTGCACGAATGGATCAACATTGGCGAAAGTTCCAACCGCGCCAGAAATTGCACAAACCGCGATTTCTTTTTTAGCGGTTTTTAGGCGCGCCAAGTTTCTTTCAAACTCAGCGTAAAAGCGTGCAAGCTTGAGGCCGAAGGTTACAGGCTCAGCGTGAATGCCGTGCGAGCGACCAACGCAAACGGTGTTTTTATGTTCGAAGGCGCGTTTTTTAATTGCTGAAAGCAAACGCTCTAAATCATCAATTAAAATGTCGCTGGCTTGTGAAAGCTGTGCTGAAAGGCAAGTGTCGAGAACGTCAGAACTGGTCATGCCCAAATGAATGAAGCGTGAATTTTCGCCAACTAATTCTGCAAGGTGAGTAAGAAACGCGATCACGTCATGCTTGGTTACCGACTCAATTTCATCAACACGCGCCGCATCAAATTTGCCACCAGCTTTTTCGAAATTTTGACGAATACGAGTTGAAGAGCCGGCATCTGCAACGCCAAGTTTTTCTAGGGCTTCAAGTGCATAAATCTCAATGTCGAACCAGATGTTATATTTATTTTCTTGTGACCAAATTTTGACCATTTCAGGGCGAGAGTAGCGAGGGATCATTTTTTCCTAAGGTTGAATTTTACAAAATAAATTTCGAAAGATCGGTTTTTCCAGAAGTCAAATCGCCCAAATGTTCAGCGACATATTTTTGGTCAATTTTTACTGCGGCACCGTTTTTCATTTCGGTGGCGTCAAAACTGACATCTTCAAGAATTTTCTCAAGCAAGGTGTGAAGGCGTCTGGCGCCGATATTTTCAACTTCGCCGTTCACTTTAAAAGCGACTTTGGCGATTTCTTTAATGCCATTGTCAGTGAAATCTAACTTCACATTTTCCACGCCAATTAGCGCCACATATTGTTTGATTAAACTGGCTTCTGGCTCGCATAAAATGCGCACCAAATCTTCTTCGGTGAGTGGTTTTAGCTGCACGCGAATTGGGAAGCGGCCTTGTAATTCTGGAAGTAAATCAGCGGGCTTCGTTGCGTGAAATGCGCCGGATGCAATAAATAAAATGTGATCGGTTTTGATCGTGCCATATTTGGTGGCAACCGCCGTGCCTTCAACCAAAGGCAGCAAGTCGCGCTGCACGCCTTCGCGCGAAACGTCAGAGCCCGAAGCTTTGCCGCCGCCGCGAGCGCAGATTTTATCAATTTCGTCAATAAAAACGATACCGTCATTTTCGACAGATTTGGTGGCTTTTTTAATCACCTGATCTTCGTCGATCATTTTTTCAGATTCTTCTTCGATCAATGATTTCAAGGCGTCTTCAACGCTCATTTTAACTTTTCTGGTTTTTTCGCCGCCCATCGCTTTGCCGATCATTTCAGAAAGATTAATCATGCCAACTTGACCACCGGGAATATCAAAGCTGGTGCCAATTGATGAAGAGCCATTGTCGAGCAATTCAATTTCAACTTCGCGCTCGTTGATTTCGCCTTTTTCAAGCATTTGCGAGAATTTTTCTTTGGTGCCAGCAACTGCAATGTCGCCAACCAAAGCCATTAAGATTTTTTCTTTGGCGTGAGCTTCGGCCTTTTTTTCGACCTCTTTTTTGATTTCATTTTTGATGGTTTTAACTGCGACATCCATCAAATCGCGAATGATTGAATCAACATCGCGACCAACATAGCCAACTTCGGTAAATTTAGTTGCTTCAACTTTAATAAAAGGTGCGTTGGCAAGTTTAGCAAGGCGGCGCGCCACTTCAGTTTTTCCAACGCCGGTTGGCCCTACCATTAAAATATTTTTTGGCACGATTTCTTCGCGCAAAGGCGACTCAACTAACTTGCGGCGATAGCGGTTGCGCAGCGCAATTGCCACGGCTTTTTTTGCTTCTTTTTGGCCAACGATAAAACGGTTTAATTCGTCAACAATTTGCTTGGGAGTAAAGCCCATTGCAGAAATTTGCGGCAAAGATTTGGTCTTTGGCGCGGCAGGTTTTTTAAGATTTTTTGTCATTTGAAGTTGGTCGATTGGCGGGAGTTTTAGTGCCGTTATATGTAGCGATGTTTAGTAAAAATACTAGTAGCAGAATGACGGCGCTGGTCAAAAAAATTGTCAGAAAAATTTTCATTACAAATGCTGCAACACTTCAACAATTGAATCTTGAACATCATTAACGCCGTAGCCCTTCGAGCTGCTGGTGGCAATGATTTTAGGGTGCGCCGCTGGCCAAGTTAAAACTTCTTTGGCAATTTTTGCTTCGGCTTTTGCTAGTTCTTCGCGATTTAATTTATCGGATTTCGTCAAGATAATTTGAAAAGAAACTGCCACCGCGTTGAGCATGTTAATCATATCGCGATCTGCTTCTTTCAAGCCTTTAATTGGATCAATCAACAAAAAAAGCCGCTTCAAATTTGGGCGTTTCATCAAATATTCCAAAGCAGTTTTTTGCCAATGTTCTGAGTGTTTGGCGCTGGCTTTGGCAAAGCCGTAACCCGGCATGTCAACTAGCACAAATCCTTCTGAGAAACTTTGGGTAAAACCGTCAGCAACTTTGAAAAAATTTAACTGGCGCGTGCGTCCCGGAGTGGTTGAAACAATGGCAACTTTCTTGCCCATCAGCGCGTTAATCAAACTAGATTTACCCACGTTAGAGGCGCCGATAAAGGCGATTTCAGGCTGCGAACTTGGCGCTACTTGTGAATAAGTGTGAGCGCCGAAAAGAAATTCGCACTGGCCGTTAAAAATTTTTTTCGGATCTAGTTTTTTCACTATTTTTAAGAATATTTTTGATTAATTGACGTATCGAATAATTACGATACCAGAGCCTCCATTGCCGCCAGTCCTAGAACCTATGTTTCCACCACCACCACCACCACTTCCTGTGTTGGTTGCGCCACTAGTTGCAACTTGATTTGCTGAGCCGCCATTACCACCGATGCTAGATCCTCCAGTGCCACCAGAGTTGTTTCCTGCGTTAACTGTACCAGCTCCACCACCTGCAGCGTAGAAAATTGATGAGCCGGAAATGTTGTAAGACAAGCCTTCTCCGCCATTTCCTCCAATACTATTACCATTATATCCTGCATGTCCAGCGCCGCCACCACCGCCACCGATAAATCCGCTTCCTGGGCCACCACCGCTGGTTCCTTGGCCGGATTGACCCGTTGCACCAGCTCCGCTTCCGCCTGATCCACCACCCGATCCACCTGAAGCGGGAGTTGAGCCCCAGCCGCCGCCACCACCACCGCCAAGAGCTATTTGACTATTAAAAGAAGAATTGCCGCCATTTGTACCAGTTACTCCAGACCCACCTCCAGTACCTCCGGCGCCTACCACAACTGGGTAAGATGTGTTACTTAAAGATTGTGAAGCTTGATAAATTAATCCACCAGCGCCACCACCACCGCCAATATTGCCACCAGCGCCACCACCACCCGCAACAATCAAAACTTGCGCATTGGTAGTTTGATTACAAGTAAGTGTGCCACCAGTTGTAAATACATGCACCGTTTCACCTGCGATAGTGTACATACTAGTATTTCCACCGCTACATTTAGGAACCACGCAAGTCCCGCCGGTTTTAGTAAACACTCCACCAAGGCAAGTGTAAGTGATTGGTCCACCAGATACACCAGAGGCATTGCAGGCAACTGAAGTGCTGCTTGGATTGACTTGGGTTCCATCAGTAATGCCAACAACACCAGTGATGCTGCATTTTAAACCACATCCTCCACTGCCATCAGACGCGTAACCAGTATCACAAGTCGAGCATCCACTTCCGGTGTATCCCGTTGCGCAAGTGCATTGCGAGATGTAAGTTGGAGTTCCACTGCTGCAGCTAAATGATGCAGTTCCAGTATAATGAGCTACGTTACATGTGCCACTTCCAGTTGATCCGCTAGATACATTAATCGCAGCAGACACGCCAGCTGGAGTCACAGAACAAGGAGGAGCAGATGTACAACTTCCCGTAACATTGGCAGTGCCATTAATGCAAGTGTAGTTCACACTGCCTGAATAACCAACTTGGTTACAAGCAATTGAAGTTGAACTTGAAGTTGGAGAAACTGATGCAACCAATCCAGCTACACTAATCGAACAAGGAGACGCCGAAAGATCACAGCCCGATTCAGTAATTGTATATCCAATGCATGAGCCACCAGATACTGCGCTTCTATTGATCGAGCGAGTCCATTTCTTACCAGCGTAATCTTCAATTGGTTGTCTTTCTTCTGGCTTCAAAGCACGGGCAAAAATCGCA
>CAIUFU010000171.1 GCA_903898475.1 uncultured Alphaproteobacteria bacterium
CCGTCTCGCCGCCTTTGACCTTGTCGCCGAGCTTGCAGTGGATTTTCGCGTTGAGCGGCAGATAAACATCCGCACGCGAACCGAATTGAATCAGGCTGATGCGTTCGCTGCGCGACAGGCCGGCGCCGTTGTCCACCAGCGGCGCGTCTTCCGTGCCGATACGCGCCTCCCACCATTTTTGCAACACGGCCCGCGATTGTTCGGCCCGCGCTGTGCCACTGCCGCCCTCGCGCCCCAGCCTACTTCTCATCCTAGCGTTTCCAAAAATCCTCATTTGTGACAGCATCACGCACTGCGTTTCTTCTTTTAAAGTGACCTGATGGTAATATTTATTTTCTTTGATTTGGGTTGTTAAAGGCACTCCCAAAAATAAGTGATTGTTGAATTTTCTAATCACCAAAACCGGCCGAGTAAAAAATTAATTTTTGCCGTTTTCCTCATGCCCCAGATTTAAACCAATGCTGCACCACCAAACCTCACGCTCTTTGAAAAAAAGCACCTTCTCATTTTTGTCGAGTTCTTGTTTTAGCGAATTCCAGTTGTTGAAGTCTTTTTGCATAGTTTGAGTTTGTTGGCGGTTGGTGAACCGGATGGTGTTTTTGGTAACGATTTTTTCAGTAAGTTTCTTGGGGCTGGACGGATTTTGTAACTCCGTCCACATGCTCATTTTAACCCTGCGGAGGTGGTTATTAGCAAACTCGTTTTAGAGAATTTTTGCTAACTCAGAAATCTCAACTTCCTTCTTCTCCCCAGTTTTTCTGTCTTTTACTTCAACCTTTCCAGCCGCTGCAGACTTAGGGCCGACGATGATTTGGGTTGGAATTCCGATTAAGTCGGCAATCGATAATTTTTGGCCTAAGCTGGCTTTGGTGTCGTCGTAGATTACTTCAATTCCGCGCTCGGTTAGAGAGTTATAAATTTCTTCGCATACTTTGTCGCACAGTTCATCGCCCGATCTGACATTGATTAGAGCAACTTGGAAAGGGGCTAATTCAGAGGGCCAGATGATTCCATTGGCATCGTGATTTGCCTCAATTGCGGCAGCAACAACGCGTGATGCGCCGATTCCGTAAGAACCCATGTTTGGGTAAATTTTTTCGCCGGCTGGTCCCATTACGCTCGCCACTAAGGCTTTTGAATATTTCAAACCGAAGTTAAAAATGTGACCAACTTCAATGCCGCGTCTTGAGGCAAGCTGATCGGCAGCAAGTGGACATTTTGTTTCAACGTGCATTTCATCCGCCATAGCGTACATACTTTGCATTTCTTCGATGTTGAAAGGTTTTGATTCATCTAGCTCATCAAATTTTTTATCGTAGTAAATTGCGCTTTCACCAGTGTTAGCTAACACGTGAAATTCATGCGACAAATCGCCACCAATTGCACCAGTATCAGCTTTTACCGCCATTGGCTTCAAGCCCATTCTGCGGAAAATTTTGAAGTAAGTCGCATACATCAAATTGTAAGTTTTTTTCGCCGCAGTTTCGTCAATGTCAAATGAGTAAGAATCTTTCATCAAAAATTCGCGACCGCGCATCAGGCCAAATCTTGGGCGAATTTCGTCGCGAAATTTCCAGTGAATTTGGTAAAAGTTTTTTGGTAAATCTTTGTAAGAAGTGACATTTTTGCGGAAGATATCGGTGATAACTTCTTCGTGAGTTGGGCCGTAAAGAATGTCGCGATCGTGGCGATCTTTAATGCGCAGCATTTCTTTGCCGTAGGCTTCGTAGCGGCCAGATTCAATCCACAATTCTGCTGGTTGAATAGTTGGCATCAAAACTTCTAGGGCGCCAGCTTTGTCCATTTCTTCTTTGATAATTTTTTCAACTTTGCGCAAAACTTTTAAGCCCAAAGGTAGCCAAGTGTATATACCTGAGGCGGTTTGGCGAATCATGCCGGCGCGCACCATTAGTTGGTGCGAGACTACTGTGGCATCAATTGGATTTTCTTTAAGAGTTGGTAAAAAATAATTGGAAAGTTTCATGATTTTTAAAAATTTTTGGTTGCAAATTTATTTGCGAGTCAGGATGTTGCGCCTCCCTTTAATTCCAAGCAGAAAATGAATAGTCCAAAAACTACTTCACAGAATCAGTTTGTTGCCCAATTGCTAGTTTCTAGCAAAACCGTTGTTGCTGCCCGAATGCTTTGTTGTTGCTGTTGTTAGTTAGTTCTTCCCCTCTTTTTTAGCATTCTTCTTTTAGCGAATTTCCGGTTCCACACAATGAAAATTATCAAACCAATTACGGCGCTGGCCATTGTGCTTTTTGCGCAAGCTAATGTTTTTTCTTACAACTTTTTTTCTCTCAAAAATTCTGAGATCAAGTTAGAAAAAGACGATAAAAAAATCGTAAAACAAAGCCCAAAAAAGCAGGCGATGGCTCGTCTTAGAGATACTAGCAAATTAGTTGTTACCAAAATTTCCGTAGAAAATTCTCAACCAAGTTCTGAGATTTTTGTCAGTCCCGTCAATCTTTCCACGGTCTTTGCAGATGCTGCGCGATTTGAGTTTAGTAAGTTTCGCCTAATGTTGTTTGGTTGTTGTCGCGCGGTCGTTTAAAGACTTCCTTTACCGCGCATCTAAAAAATATCGATCCCGCACCTAGATGCTTTAGCGGGGGAAGCAGTTGTTCATTTTATCTGACGCTGGATCCACCCCAAATTTTATGAAATATTTAATCATCTTACTCGCGCTAGCTTCGTGCTATAACCCAAGAATAATCGAAAGTAGAAATTGTATTTACCACAGTTGGAAAGACGGTAAAGCGCATTGCAATAGATACAGAACCGTTGCGGTTAATAATA
The DNA here is from genome assembly GCA_903898475.1 of uncultured Alphaproteobacteria bacterium. Lineage (GTDB taxonomy): Bacteria > Pseudomonadota > Alphaproteobacteria > Rickettsiales > UBA1997 > UBA2645. Next base: position 2,803 of record CAIUFU010000171.1, read on the forward strand.
ATCAGCGCCGCGTGCCGCCACCGCTTTACTATTATCGTTAGTTACTTTGCCAGCTGCTTCTTGATGAAAGCTTGAGCCATGCGGATTCCGTGAATGTCGATGGAGTGATCGAGATGAGGAACCGCATGTGACTCGTAAGAAACATTTTTTTCTTCGAGAAGTTTTTTTGCTTCTAAGAAATTTTCAAAAGGCACAACAGAATCGGCTTCGCCGTGGATTAAACAGATGTCAGGTTTTGACAAAGTTTTTTGGCCTAGCATTTCTGGCAAAATTAATTTTCCAGAAAACGCACTAATGCCAGCTGGCTTTCTATCTTTGATAAATCCTTGATACATCGACATCATGGCGCCTTGTGAAAAGCCAACGATGAATAATTTATCGTCAGTTAAGTTGAAGCGGGCGAGTTGAGCATCGATAAAATTTGTTAGAATTTTATTAGAGCTTTTAATTTCGTCAGCAATTTCAGAGAGTCCTTTTCGATCGAATCCTCGGTAAAGTGAAAACCATTGAAAGGCATCAGGAAAGCCGCCTTCCCAAGGCTCAACGCCGTTAGGAGAAATGTAGTGTGCTTCAGGCAAAGCGTAGCGCAATTCGTGTGAAAGGTTAATTAAATTTTCGCCGTTAGAGCCGTAGCCGTGAAGGAAAATAACTAGATATTTTGGAGTTTTTGAGTCAGAATATTCGAAGAATTTTGAAGATAACATACTTGTAATTAATCAGTAAAATCAGGGGTCTAGAGGCTAATGCTCACAATTGATAATCTTTCGCTCTTCAAAGATGACAAGAAAATTTTTGGTCCCGTCGGTTTTTCCGTAAGCATCAATTCAGCTTTGATTATCACCGGCAAAAACGGTTCAGGAAAAAGCAGTTTGCTAAAAATTCTCGCCGGAATTTCTAAAAGCACAGAAGGAAAAATTCTTTGGGGCGGAGAAGATGTCGAAAATTTTCGCGATGATTTTAACGGCGACAGCCAATTCTTGGGGCATAGAAATTTTCTAAAACCAGATCTAACTGTTGAAGAAAATTTAAAATTCTATTCGCGTTTAAATGGCACGGAGGCAGCGCTTGCCGCTGGTTTAAGCTTTTTTGGTCTAACAGATTTAGCTAATAAAAAAGTAAAAACTCTTTCCGCCGGTTGGCAAAAACGCGTGATGCTGGCCAAGCTTTTATGCTGCCCGTCAACAGTGTGGTTTTTGGATGAACCTTCAACAAATTTAGACAAAGTGGGCAAAGAAAAACTGCACGGCTTAATCAAAACCAGAATCAAAGAAGATGGTTTGGTGATTATTGCTACGCACGACGAGGCCTTTTTTGACTTGGGCCCGAAGCTTAATTTGGAAGATTTTTCCTAATGAAAAAAATTCTTTTTGTTTGCACCGGAAATATTTGCCGTTCACCAACTGCTGAGGCAATAGCTCGGCATAAAAGCAGAGTTCTTGGTTTGGAAAAAGACTTCATTTTTGATTCAGCTGGAACCGATGGATATCACGTGGGCGAATTTCCTGATTCAAGAAGCGTGGCCACTGGAAAAGCCCGGGGAATTTCTTTTGAAGGCATTTTTTCCAGAAAATTGCTGATGGATGATTTTGAAAAATTCGATTTTTTAATGTGCATGGATCGTAGCCATTACAGCAAGCTGCTTCGCATGGCGCCTGAAATATCAAAAAACAAAGTGCAGTTATTTCTGCAATTCTGTGAAGCTGACAACAAGTGGCAAGATGAGGTGATTGATCCTTACTACAAAAGCTCTGGTGCCTTTGATGAGGTTTTTGATGTGATTGAATTGGCGTTGGACAATATGTTTCGTCTTACAGCCTCAACGGCAAAATAATTTTCAGATTTTTATCGTGAAATACTGTCGGAAGACCTAGAAGAGCTTGATTCAGGTTTAAAAACAGGTGGTGGAATTTCTGCTTCGTCGCTTCCATTTTTTATCGATTTATCCAGCTCATCTTCCTCCTCTTCTGCCGCTGGAACAACAGGCTGTGGTGGTTGTTCAGGATCGATTTCTTCAACAAATATATTTTGCGGAGTAACAGTTTGAGATCGTTTGATTTTTTCACCTGTTTCTCGCAAGGCTTTCACAAGAATTCGAACCGAATTGGCGGCAGTTGAACCAATCGCGAAATTTGAGGTATTAGCAATAACATTTTGCTGCAGAGATGCTGCGTCACTAGTTGGCAATGGTTGGTTATGCACAGTGCCAACAAAGGCAAAAGAGATTGCCGCGCCAATTATAAAGTTTTTTATTTCTTCTGAATGTCCCCGATGTTTTGCCAAATCTCTGGTCAAAAATTCTCTCAAATTATTTTGTTCTTCTTCCGAAAAATCAGATAAAAATTCCGGACTAAATAATGGCTGTGAGTCGCTTATGCGTGCCGCACCTTGATACATTTTTTGCAAGGCAAATGCGGCAAGACATTTAGTAGCGGCAAATACTAGATATTTATCCTTGTCTGCAACCGGTGCTGTTTGAACAATTATTCCAGCTACTAGAAAAGGAAGTTCAGCAGCGTGCCGAAATGCTAAGTTTGTTAGTATGTTAGGTTTTGGGCTCATGATTTGAGATAAATCTCCGCCTTCAGCGCAAATTCTTTGCGCTTCTTCTAATTGAGCTTGAGTAAGGCTGCTAAGACTACCTCTAATACTTTCGGCGATGGATTCTTCCTTAAAGAATTTTCCCACGATCTGAGATCGAGTCTTTGAAAGCACGAATGACGCAATGCCAACGGCAGAAGCCCATAAGAATAGGTCGGTATTATCGTCAAATGCTTCTGACACACCACCGTATTTTTCTTTCTCATTACGAGCTAAAAATTCCTGACCCAGCGCAAAAGAAATTCCCATCAAAGAGGTTTTAGCAATGTTAAAGGCAGAGTCGATGGCGGCAAGTGTGTAGTGCTTTGAGGTGGTTGAGCTTTTTTGATCGAGATTGTCGGTGATTCCTTTGGTCTCTTCCTCGGTTAGCGTAATTCTTGGCGGAGCTTCAAATACCGTGGGATAAATTTGATGCAGGAAACCTTGAACATATCTTCTCATCGGAGCAATGATTGGGCGTTAAAGAATTAAGAATCTTTTAGGCAGTTCACTTCAAATTTTGCAGTATTTGTCTTCATCAAAACCTTTAGAACTTGCGGCAAAATAATTTTCAACTTTTCATCCAACTGCCACGGAGCGTTGAAAATAAACATTCCGCAGGCATGCATTTTAGTTTCACCACCGATATTTCCGATGTCAAAAGTGGTGTGCAAAATTTTGGCAAATTTTAATTCCGCCATTTCTTGATGAAATTTTTCTAGCAATTCTTTGTCGCTTTCAATGATTGGATACCACGCCAAATAAGTGCCGTGGGCAAAGCGTTTGTAAGCATCTTTCATGCCTTCAATAATTTTGCCGTAATCGGCAGAAACCTTGCTTTGATCTTTCTCAAAAGCGGGATCGATGATTATCAATCCACGTTTCTCAATTGGTGGTAGTTTTGATTTTAGCAGCGCAAAGCCATCTAAATTAAACAAAGAAAATTTGGCACTTCCGGCAAAAGTTTTGCGCAAAATAGAAAAATCATCGCGATTTAATTCGGTGAAAATTGCGTGATCGTCGCGGCGCAGATAATCTTTGATTAAACTTGGCGAACCCGCGTAAACTCTAAGCTTTTCGGGCAATTCAGAAATTTCACAATTATTGATTTTGGCTAAAATTCTTAAATAGCGCTCGGGCAAAAAATCAGCGTAATTTTTTTGTTGGAGTAATTTTCTAATACCTTCCGCGGCTTCAGAAGTTTTCAGCGATTTCTCGTCAGCTAAATCATATTTTCCAATGCCTGCGTGCGTGTCTAAAACAAAAAACGGCGCAGTTTTTTCGTGCAGTTTTTCGAGGCAAAGGGTGAGAATTACGTGCTTAAAAATATCAGCAAAATTTCCGGCGTGGTAGATGTGGTGGTAGTTCATAAAAGAGGTGGTTTTTGAAATTTAAGCGAAAAATTTATCCGAAGAACCAACCGGTAATCATGTAGTTTGAAAGTAGAATCATAATTGATGCAGACACTACAGCGTTGGTTGTGGCGATTCCTACTCCTTCAGCGCCACCTTTAGAAGTGTAGCCAAAATAGCAGCCCATGATCGAAATTAAAAAACCAAAAAAAGTCGCTTTAACAAGGCCCGAAACCACGTCAATTTGTTCTAAAAATTTGAAGGTGCTGTTGATGTAAGGCCCCGGTGAAAAGCCTAGAGAATGAACGCTGACTAAATAGCCGCCCATCACGCCGATAATGTCGGCGATTAAAACCAGAAGTGGCAACATCAAAACGCCCGCAATCACGCGAGGTGCGATTAAATATTTGAAAGGATTAGTTGAAAGTGTGCGCAAAGCGTCAAGCTGCTCGGTTACTTTCATGGTGCCAATTTCGGCCGCCATTGATGCGCCAACGCGACCTGCCACCATCAAGCCCGCCAAAACGGGGCCGAGTTCGCGCGTGATTGATAAAACTACAACTGTGGCAATGGTGCTCTCGGCATTGAAACGCGAAAACCCTGAGTAGCTTTGAAGTGCTAAAACCGCGCCCGAAAAAATTGCGGTAAGACCCACAACTGGCAAAGAATAATATCCGATTTGCATAAATTGGCGCAAAATTAAGCGCGGATAAAAAGGCGGCGTGAAGCAGTGGCGAAGCGCATGGAACATGAACAAAACAATCTCGCCAAGTTTGGCTAAATTAAACAAAGTGAAATGTCCGGTCTTTTCTAAAACTTTTAAAACTTGCGCTGACATGAAATTTTTGGTTGAATTCTTGGAGATGGTTGTGGAGTTTGGTGGGGTAAATTATTTCACTACCCAACTTTTGATGTTTGCACTAAAAATCCAGTCTAAATTTGCGAAATTCGTCACAGCTTTCTTGCTCATGCTTTTTGTTTTGAGCAAAACAGTTGCGCTTGTTCACGCCTATTGCCATCAAGAAAATTCCGCACCAGCAATTGAGAAAAGTTTTTTAGAAAAAATATTTTTTAGTCACGAAAAATCTTCGAACAAAAAAGCCGAAAATTGTTTCTTGTGCGCCTTCTCGAATTTTCAAAATCAGATTTCGCTAGCGCCGAGTTTAATTTTTAGCGCCGCAATTTTTTATTTGGCTTTTGCGCTACGCAAATTTGACCGAATAAAACTTTCTTATCTTCTCTCTTCCAAGGCCCCGCGAGCTCCTCCGGCTATTTCTTAAAATCTCTCTTTCATCCCAATGGACCCCGTCATTCG
>CAIUFU010000172.1 GCA_903898475.1 uncultured Alphaproteobacteria bacterium
ACTGCGAGAGAAAGCTCTCCACCTCTCTCGCAATGATTGAATTGGCGTTTGTGAGGTTGTTGCTTGTTCGGTAAGAAAGACTTAGGACGGGTTCTTAGCTTGCAAAATTGCTAGTGGCGCAAGTTTGTTTGGTGACAAGTGGAAGATTGGCAAGCAATGGCGAGTTCTCTACATCGATGGCGAAATGCCCGCAAATGCAATGCAAGAAAGGCTCAAAACTTTGATGGTTGATTCGGTTGAGAACGGCAATCTTTCAATCATAACTCGTGATGCGCAAATCAATGGCATCATGCCCAATCTGGCAACAGAAGAGGGGCAGGTAGCTTTAGAGCCTCACATTGAAAATGCGGATGTCATCATTGTTGATAATCTTTCAACGCTCACCAGTCATGGTAAAGAAAACGAAGCGGCAAGTTGGGATCCAATAGCCAACTGGGCTTTGCGACTTCGTTCAATTGGCAAATCAATCATCTTTATTCACCACGCTGGCAAAGATAATAACCAGCGCGGCACGTCAAAGAAGGAGGATATTTTGGACACGGTGATAAATCTAAAACATCCAACCGACTACGACAGCAAGCAAGGAGCGAGGTTTGAGATTCATTTTGAGAAATCGCGCGGCTTTGCTGGTGATGAGGCGGAGGCTTTTGAGGTTAAACTCGAGTTGAATGATAACAAAGCAAACTGGGTAATTTCCGAGCTAGAAGATTTGGAAATGAAAAGGGTTGTTGAGTTGTCGGAAATTGGAGGAATGACGCAGAGAGATATTGCTAATGAGCTTGGTATTAGCCTCTCGTCGGTTAATAGAATTATGAAGAAAAGTAAGGAGCCGAAAGTTAAGAGAACTTAACGACTTGGCTCGATTTTTTTGATGTTTCACTGTTTCATTCCTTAGGGGCTGGAACGGTGAAACAAAATCAAATGCAGTGGCGCAAAGATTTCCTTTTCAGAAATAGGCACACTGATTAATCAAATTTACCAAGCGCTTGGGGTAATTAACATTCCTTGCCGATATCAAACATGTTGCTGCCTATAGGATCTATTTCTTTGGAAAAGTACTCATAAACTATTATCGCTTTCATTTTTCTGAAGTCGGCAGCGCGGCTATCATGACACCAGTATTTCTTTCGAGCCTGATGCATTACATCATCGATAATATCTATAATTTTTTTACCTTCTTCGTAAGAGGTATCTACTTTGAATTTATAGAACAGGGTTCTGTCTTCGTCTGTGTAAGCTCCGACTATATAAGTTATTTCGTCAATTTTAGTGGGGATTTGTTTATTTATTTCAGATACTGCCTTTCTTAGCATGATGGAGCGAAAATCTTTTTCATTCCAGAGGAGCTCGAAGTCACTTTTAAAATCTCCTCTTTTTATTTTTGGCCTAAGGCTTTCTATCTCATTTTTTGTAGCTCCGAGAGCTGATAACTCTGTGGTGATTTTTCTATTTTCAAGGAAGCTTTTAACGACAGTGCGAGACAGCGATCCTGCAATCAACATGGAGAGGATCAAGATTATCACGTAGGACAATCTCCGTATTAGAGATAGTTTGTTTTTGCTTAGAGCGGCCAATCTTTCGACGAGCTGGCAAGAAATTTTTTTAACCAATCTATGTAAAGTCTTTCCCCAAATCCAAAATGAGATCCAATAAAGCCAAGCTGGGGCGGTAAGTGCTAAAAATGATGTAAAGAAAGTTAAAAGATTATCTAAAAAATATCCCTCGTCACCATCGATTGTTATGTAGAGAGATAAAATAAAGCTAATTACCGTCCACATCGCGGAGACGGTGATGATAATTTTTTTTCTAACGCTAAGATTGCTCAAATGTTTCATGTTGAGTATGTATTGGTTGGATTTTGGTTAGCTGAAGTGAAGTGACTCATTCTTCTTGCACTAAGTTTTGTCAATTTAAGTCTCTTGGTTTTTTGTTAAAGAGAAAACATTGATAAGTTGCGGCACTACAAAGTCTTGTTGGTGATTACTAAGCTTTTTTAAAAAACACCCCGTCTCACACCTTATAAAAAATAATATCTTAATCTTCATGCATCCGTCCTTTAAAAAAAGTCGTGGTTTTACTCAGCTTTTTAACATCACTTTTCTCTTCGCAAAACTCGGGTTAGAGTTCTGAAAATTATACAATGTCGATTTGCTGATATTAACCTCAGCGCAAGCTTCTAAGTCGCTAAAGCCAGCTACAAAACAATACTCCAATTCGGAGATAGTTTTTGGAGTCATGATTGTTGGTCGGCCAATTGTTTTTCTGGATGATTTTTGGTTGGTAAGCATCGATTGATGGTTGGAAGTTGTGATTTTTGTTAATCCTCTATTTGAAAGAGCTGGTGCTAACAAAAGATGTTGTTTTGGTTTGAAAATTTAAACATTTGGAACATTCAATAAACCTAATGTTTTGGACGTGATTTAAAAAATTGAGAACCTGACAAAACCTGACATTTTGGCTAAAACAAAAACCTAACAAAACCTAACATTTTTGAATTTTCGGATCATTCCGCGCGCACGCGCGCGCGTGTACTTGTGTAGAAATTAGCTAAATCCTTGAATACCTTGCCTCCAGCCCTTCAATATTTTCCTTCACCGCAACAAAATATCCCATGATTTCAAGCATCTCATCTTGCGAAAATTCTCCACCTTCAATCGCCTTGCCAAACTTTTCTAAATCTCGAATGAATTGCTCGATGGATGTTTTTAAGAACAAAAATTCAACTCTGCTGCTTGCCATAGTTTATGATAGATTTTGAGTGATAGGCTGTTTAAAATCTCTTTCTCTAGCATATCTAGAGAACAATAGATAAACTATGATTTAATAGATAAAGCCAGCATGTCAATCGTCAAATCAAAAAACGCTCAACCCATTCAACCAAACCAATGCAAAGCCGCTAGAGACTTGCTTGGATGGAAACAAAGCGATTTGAGTGAGAAGTCTTCAATTGGTGAATCAACCATCGCAGATTTTGAAAGAGGGGCAAGAGAGCCAGCGGTGAGAACTTTGAGAGATATTAGAAATGCCTTTGAGGATGCGGGGATAAAGTTTATTAATGATGAAGAGTCGCTCGGGGTAAGATTGCGAATAAATGCTAACTGATGAAGGATAACATTTAAATTACTTGAAAAGTATATTAATTGACCGACACTGCGTCGCAACACACGCTTGAATATTCAAGTGCAGCCGCTCCTTCACTGCTTGCATAAGGGCGGCTTTTTTTATTATCACTATGAAAAAGCTCACTATCTTTATAGATGGCTACAACCTCTATCATGCAATTGATAATCTTGGTAAGCCTCACCTAAAATGGGCAAACCCCAAAATATTTTGTAAATTTTTTATCAATCATAAGATTGAGGAAATTGTCAGAGTAAAATTCTTCACTGCCTTTCCCACCCACAAATCAGAAGATACTCAAAAGAGATATAAATCTTTTACTGACGCCCTAAAACACTACGGTATCGAAATAATAGAGGGGAATTTCAAAAGAAAATCAATAACCATCTACGAACAAGATAAAAAATACGTAAAGTTTACTCATGAGGAAAAGGAAAGCGATGTAAATATAGCTTTAGCAGTTCTCGAGGATGCTTTTGAAACAATCAGCGATAGGATTCTCATCGTAACGAATGATTCCGATATTACTCCGGCGATTAAAATGGCTAGGAGAAAAAATAAACAATTAAAAATAAGCATCCTAACGCCTCCCATCGAAAGCACCAAGTACATCAGTAATAGTCTTTATTTCGCGAGTGGAAACGTTGGAAAGAATCAAAAGGGGCAAATTTTTCACAACTTTGTGATTCTTAAAGAATTCATGCTCGAACAAGCAATAATGCCAGACGAAATTGTCACTGAAGATGGAGGGAAAATTTCCATTCCCAATGAATATAAAAAACCCAATTAATGGTGCGTAATTTTGTGGGACACTGGCGGGACACTCAGCCACAAATTTCAGCAAAAAACCAAAACCAACCCCAACAAATAAAATCATCAAAAGCCTTGATTCTATTGTTGTCATCATTTTTGATGCGTTGTCTTTTGTTTGAAAATTCGGACTTGTAAACAGTAGGTCGTCAGTTCAAATCCGACATTCGGCACCATCTCCTTCTTCTTCCCCATCCAATTTCCACCACTGCTTATGAATTTTATCCGATCATTTTTGTTTTGGTTATTCATCAATGTTTGGGGAACGATCATTCCAATTATTTATTCTCCCGCCTTCATTTTAAAAAATTCCAAACTGGCCGATCATGGCGCTAAAGTTTGGGCGGTTGTTGGTCTTTGGGTTTTGAAAAAACTTTGCAAAGTTGAATATGAATTTGTTGGGTTAGAAAAATTACCAAAAGAGGGCTGTATCATCGCCTGCAAGCATCAATCAATGTGGGAAACGATTGTGATGCATTTGGTCTTTCGCCGCCCAGTCTACGCCTTTAAAAAAGAGCTTTTGAAAATTCCATTTTATGGATGGTATTTGCGTGTGATGAGTGGAATTGTAGTTGATCGCGATGGTGGCATGAGCGCCCTAAAAGATTTGATCAAACAAACCAAAAAATATTTAGCGAAGAACCAAACTATTATTCTTTTTCCGCAAGGCACGCGCGTTCCGGTTGGCGCTCCTAGTAGCGAGTATCCTTATCAGGCAGGCGTCACAGCTTTGTATCTTGCTTGCGGCGTGAAAGTAGTTCCAGCGGCTTTAAATTCAGGAGTTTTTTGGCCTAAAAAGGGAATGTTAAAAAACCCCGGAAAAATTATTTTAGAATTCTTAGATCCGATCGAACCGGGATTATCGAAGCAGGAATTTTCAGCGAAGTTGGAAGAGGTAATTGAAAAAAGAAGTGCTGAACTTTCTGCTTAAATTTATTTCTTCAAAGATTTTGCCACTTCCGGCGGCATGTATTTTTCATCATGTTTCACCAATAATTCTTTTGAGAAAAATTCATTTTTTTCTGCGTCAAACTTGCCCTTCGCGACCACGCCCTGCTTCTCTCTAAATAGATCGGGCAAAATCCCCACATATTGAATTTTTAATTCCTGCGCCAGATCGGTAATCACAAATTCTGTCGTCAGCGCATCAATTTTTTTAACACTATTTTCAGCAACTAAACCGCCAACGCGGATCTGACGATTTTGCACTTTATCCAAAACCTCAACCTTGAACAACTCGCTCGGCGCGTAGAAAAAAACCATGTTGTCGCGAAAGTTGGTAATCACAAAAAACAAAGCCAATGCTGAAATCGCAAAGACGGATCCAACAAAAATCATTCGCTTTTTTTTACGCTGATTTTTCATTTGGCTGTAAAAAATTTAGTTACAATAAAAGCCGCCAGAGCGCTCAAAACAAGGCCCGCAACCGCATAAGCCGCAATAACATAATTTGAATAGTCTGTCAGGTTTTCCATAAATTTTATTTAGATTTCTAGGGGAGCTTGCAAAATAAAAGCTCGTTCTTACCGTGCACCGCTCTTCCCCGTATATGTTAAGTACTTAAGTGCCTGAATAGCTCAGTTGGTAGAGCAAAGGACTGAAAATCCTTGTGTCGCTGGTTCGATTCCGGCTTCAGGCACCACTTATTCTTAGTTGATCGCGATTACCGAAACATTCCTGCCGCAGTCTTTCTCGCTTCGATGCGCGCTTCTTCTGAAGCTAAAAAAATCCTTCTCATTTTTGTAAGTATCGATTTCTAAATTCTCGATCTTTTTTATTCCAGATTCTCTCAGTTTTTTCTCGATGTAAGATGGTAGATTAAACAAGTACTTACCTGATTGTGCGCCACTTGTAAAAAAATTTTTATTGCTCGCATCTTCACTCAAAAAATCGTCGAAAAATTCTTGCGAAATCTCGTAAGAATCTTGCTGAATCATCGGTCCGATTTTAGCGCTGATATTTTTGGCACCCAATTTTTGCATTGCGCTAACAACAGATTGAATCACGCCAAGCTTGGCTCCGCGCCATCCGGCGTGTGCTGCGCCGATAATATTTTTCTCTTCATCAAAAAATAAAATTGGAGCGCAATCGGCGGTGAAAAGTCCGATGACAATATTTGGCAAATTGGTTACAATGGCGTCAGCCTTGGGTAAATCTTGGTTGCCGTAAATTTTTTTGGCACTGTCAATTACAACAACTTCTGTTTCGTGAACTTGGTTTAGTAGTAAAATATTTGTGGCGGTGATGTTTTTCTGAATTAACGCCAACTCAAGGCCAGAGCGGTCCAAAAGGGCGCGATCAATGATGCAATCCTTACCAAAAAAATTAAATTTTATGCTCATAATTTTGCTTAAAAAATCGTAATTTAGCCAAATATTCTTGCGGGTTTTTAACTTTTACCAAGGCGTCTTTTGGTGTGAAAAACATGTCATTGAGGCGCGTCAGTAAAAAGCGCATCGCTGCTCCAATCAAAGCGGTTTTTAGAAAGTTTTTTTCTTGCGCAGAAAACTCTCTAATCTCTTGGTAACCACGCAACATTTCGACAAATTTCTCTTCGGAAAAATTATTTTTTTCATCAAAGCACCAAGCATTTACAATGATCGCGAAATCGTAAACTAGCGCGTCGGTCGCGGCAAAATAAAAATCAATTACGCCGCTTAATTTTGAATTTTCGTCAAAAAAAACATTGTCAGGAAATAGATCAAGATGATCTGCTCCGCTTGGCAAATCATGATTCCACGCCTTTTCTAAAAAATTTAAACTTTCCGAAATTTCCGCGCGCAAATCTTTTTGATAATTTTCAACTTGGTCTTCGAATTTAGAAAATAGGGCGTTCCAGCCTTTAATTCCTAATTCATTGGGACGCGACATTTTAAAATCAGCAGCGGCTCGATGCAATTTTGCTAAGTTTTTTCCCACCTCAAAACAGTGAGCCGGCGTGATATTCTCGTAATATCCGTCACTGCGAGTTGTTAAAGTTGCGCCACTTAAAAAAGATACAATTACTGATTTTTTGCCATTGAGATCAACTATTGCAGAGCCAGATTTATCAAGGATCGGTCTCGGACAGCAAACGCCATTTTCGGCCAAATGCAGTTTTAAATTTATGAAAAATGGCAAAGCATTTTTATCAATTCGCGACTCAAAAATGGTCAAAATAAATTTACCTTTCTCGGTCTCCAAAATGAAATTTGAATTATCAATTCCCTCGATGATTTCTTTGAAATTAATCAATTTTCCCAATTGATAATTTTGCAAATGTTGTGCGATGTCCTGCTTACTAGTCTTTGTGTAAACTGCCATTTTGATTATTTTTTATCTTCGATTCCTTGCGACTTTTTCCAGCCTTCTTGCCACATGGCGTTAGATTTGGTGCCTTTCGCCCACGAGCCTTCGGATTTTCTCTGGATTGATTCGACGCGTTCTTGAAATTTTTGCTGTGGTGCTTCCAACTTGATTTGTTGGGCAAGTCCTGAAGTTAATTGAGCAATTTGCGGATTGATTTTGCTCTTAATTTGTGGATTAAAAATCTTCTCAATGAAGTTGGTGGTATTTTCAAAAAACTCCATGACCTCAAGCGTTGTAAAGTCTCCCGTCGCTCGCACATTTCGTGAAACGCTGAGCAATTCAAAATAACGAGCAAAAAGTTCAGAGATAAATTGATGCGGCGGATAAGATTTAAGCGCTTCAACCATCAGGCGCTTGGTTTCAGCTTTTAATGTGATGCTTTGGGGATCGCGATCTTTCATGTCAAAGCCGATGGCTTTTCTGAAATCTTCGCCCAAATTTAAACCGCTTTCAAACTCAAGAGCGTGCGCCATTTCATGCGCTAGCAGGTTATGATTGAGATTTCTTAAAATAATTTTTGGTGCGGTTTTGCGCAAAACTTTGCCCAAAGTTTTGTCGTAAAAACTTTTTTGCTCGGTTAAAAAACATCCCAAATTAGTGTCCCAACCCTTGGTAATTCTGACTTCAAACTTGATATGTTGTTGTTGTATTTTGGTCAGAATCAAATCCAAACCATCTTTGAAAAGTTCAATGCGGTAAAGATCGGCGAAAGTTTTTACAAACTTTTCCAAATTTTCTACGCCTTCAAATTCAAGTTGGGGGGCGCAAATTTTTTTAATGAATTCAGTCATTATTTTTTGAGCGGTCGGCAATAAAGCTCGAGACGGTGGCCTACTAGCTCGAAGCCATGTTCAAGGGCAACGCGGGTTTTTAATTTTTCTAATTCTTCGTTAAAAAATTCGTGAACTTCGTCAGTGGTAATGTCGATTAAGTGATCGTGATGATGATCGTCGCCCTCTAGTTTTTCGTAGCGGGCGCGGCCTTTGCCACCAAAGTCGTGCTTAGCGATTACGCCATATTCTTCGAACATTTTGACAGCGCGATAAACGGTGGCGATACCAATTTTTTGGTTAATTTTTGAGGCGCGGCGAAATACTTCTTCAACATCTGGATGATCTTCACTTTCAGAAATTACGCGAGCAATAATGCGACGATTTTCGGTAAGCTTTATCTTTTGCTCAGTGCAAAGTTTTTCGATCTGAGAAGTCATGATTTTCAAGGCTTGGAGGTTATTAATTGTTTTTTATTTTTTGGAGCCAAAACTAATTTGCTAGTTCTTTCTTGGCACCCCCAAAATCTTTGAAAAATCATGACAAAAAATCGTAAAATCATCGAAACCGCTGCTCCTTCCCTAACCTTTGATGACGTGCTTTTGAAGCCGGCATTTTCAAATATTTTACCGGCGGACGCCAACACCAAAACTAAAATTACTAAACAAATTTCGCTAAATATTCCGATCATTTCTTCAGCGATGGACACGGTAACAGAAAGTCGTTTGGCGATAGCAATGGCGCAGTCTGGCGGTATTGGATGTATTCACAAAAACTTCTCAATTAAAGATCAAGCTGACGAAGTTAGAAGAGTGAAAAAATTTGAATCGGGCATGGTTTTAAATCCGGTTACAATCACGTCAGATGCAACTTTAGGCGATGCTCTGCTTTTGATGAGAAATTACGGCATTTCAGGAATTCCTGTGGTGAAATCTGGAAGCACAAAATTGCTCGGTATTTTAACTAATCGCGACGTGCGTTTTGCCACTGATAAAAAGCAGCCAATCAAAGAGTTGATGACCAAAGATGGTCTGATTACTGCCAAAAATAACATCAGCAAATCTGACGCCAAAGCGTTGCTCCATAAAAACAAAATCGAGCGCATCATCATCACCGATTCAAGCGGCAACTGCATTGGTTTGATGACTGGTAAAGATTTAGAAAAAACCAAACAATTTCCGCATGCTTCAAAAGATGAAGAAGGTCGTTTGCTCGTTGCAGCAGCAACGGGTGTCGGTCGCGATGGCATTAAACGCGCTGAAAGTTTGATTGAAGCCGGAGTTGATATTGTGGTAATTGACACTGCTCACGGCCACTCTTCAGGAGTAATTGAAACAGTGCGCGAGCTTAAAAAAGCTTACCCAAAACAACAATTTATGGCTGGAAATATCGCAACCGCTGACGCTGCCAAAGCCTTGGTGGACGCGGGTGCGGACGCCGTAAAAGTTGGCATCGGACCTGGTTCAATTTGCACTACCAGAATGGTTGCAGGGGTTGGCGTGCCACAATTATCAGCTATTCTCGACGTTGTTGAATTTTGCGACAAAGCAAAAATTCCAGTTATTTCCGATGGCGGCATCAGATTTTCAGGCGATCTCGCCAAAGCCATTGCTGCAGGCGCTAGCTGCGTGATGCTTGGAGGCTTACTTGCCGGCACCGAAGAAACACCAGGTGAAATTGTTTTGTTTAAAGGTCGTTCTTACAAAGTTTATCGCGGCATGGGCTCTTTGGGCGCAATGGCTCGCGGTTCGGCCGATCGTTATTTTCAAGCAGATGTTTCAGATAAATTGAAGTTAGTTCCCGAAGGCGTTGAAGGCCGCGTGGCCTACAAAGGCCCAGTTTCAGAAGTGCTACACCAACTAATTGGCGGCTTAAAATCTTCAATGGGCTACACCGGAAACGGCACGATTGAAGAGATGAGAAAAAATTGTAACTTCGTGAGAATCACTAATTCAGGTCTTCGCGAAAGTCACCCGCACTCAATTAC
Organism: uncultured Alphaproteobacteria bacterium; assembly: GCA_903898475.1. Taxonomy (GTDB): domain Bacteria; phylum Pseudomonadota; class Alphaproteobacteria; order Rickettsiales; family UBA1997; genus UBA2645. The sequence continues at coordinate 10,036 of CAIUFU010000172.1, forward strand.
CATCACGTCGGAAGCGCCGAATTATTCGACGGAGAGTTAGAATTACTCGCTGAAAGTATTACCGTACGGTAAATTTTGATTGAAAATTGCTATTTTTGATCATAATATTCCCGATCGGTAATCTACTTTAACAATTTACTTCTTCATAAAATGGCACCAATTCATTCTTGCAAAGACTTGGGAGGCTTAGTTCAGCAAGCTAGAAAGCTCCAGAACCTTACACAAAGAGAACTAGCGGCTTTGTCTGGAGTTGGCGTGCGTTTTATTGTTGATCTAGAAAAAGGCAAACCAACCTGCTCAATCGATAAAGCTTTGGAAGTAGCGGGTGCGCTGGGCATAAAATTAATCACTAAATTCAAATGACCGCTAAAAAGCTTAAGGTCTATTTAAATAAAATTTTTGTCGGAATTCTAGAGCAGAATGTAAGCGGTGGTCTTTCGTTTTCTTATGATGAAAAATACCTAATTTTGAAAAATGCTGAGCCTCTATCAATCTCTCTGCCGCTTAGTTTAGAGGTATTTAAAGCCAATAGTGTAAAGCCATTTTTCTCGGGTCTGTTGCCAGAAGGAGATCAGTTAAGTCTTGTGGCTAATTCGCTAAAAGTTTCGGAAAGAAACCCCTTCGCGCTGCTTTATGAAATTGGCCGAGACTGTGCTGGCGCTGTAGAAATCCTGCCAGAAAATGAAAAGCTCCCAAGTTATGCTCAGGGTTCAATTGAACATTTGAGCAAAAATGATTTTCGTGAAATTCTCGACAGATCTAAAACTAGCCCACTAATAGTTGGAAAGAAAAAGAGCCGACTTTCATTGGCTGGAGCGCAACGAAAAATTGCTGTATTTTTTGATGAGAGCAAAGATTCGTTGCCGATGTTAGTTAACAATAAGCCGAGTACTCATATCATAAAGCCAGCAATGCCAAGGCATCAGGACAGCGTCTTTAATGAGTTTTTTTGTATGAAGTTGGCGAAAGAGGTGGAGCTTGATGTCGCCGAAGTATTTTTTGGAAGGTTTGAAGATTTTACTTATTTACTAATTCGCCGTTATGATCGAATAAAAAATAAAGGGGTCATTACCCGCGTTCACCAAGAGGATTTTTGCCAAGCACTGAGCCTGCCTCCAGAAAAAAAATATCAAAACGAAGGAGGTCCAAGTATTGAAGCCTGTAAAAATTTAATCACTAAGCACAGTTCGCGGTCTGCAGTGGATTTTTACAGATTTTTAAGAGCGACAATTTTCAATTATCTGATTGGAAATTCTGATGCTCACGGCAAAAACTTCTCGTTCCTTTATGGGTCAAATCAAACACGACTCGCGCCGTTTTACGATTTGATTTCAACATCCTGCTATCCAGAAATAGATCATGAAATGGCGATGAAGATCGGAAAATCCAAAGACCCAAATCGCACTTTATTAACCAATTGGCATGATATTGTTGCGGACACTAATACGGCCAGAATTCATCTTGAAAAAGAATTAAAAGAATTTGCGTTTAGACTTCCTAAGGCAGCAGAAAAGTTGGAATCACAGCTTCAAAAACAAGGAATCGAGTCAGAAATTTTCACCAAAATTCGCGATTTAATCGACAAAAGATCACGGCGAATTTTGGGATATTTTTAAAAAAAATCACCAACCGCCAACCCATCACCCGCAATGCTTTACCGCCTTTTTCTAATTTTCTTCCTGTGTTTCTTTGATGTTGTTTTTGCTCAAGCGCCGCAAATTCAATTAGCCAATCTTTACTCTGAAGGTAGTAATCTCGAAGAATTCTTAGTTAGCGAAAAACTCGACGGAGTGCGCGGTTATTGGGATGGAGAAAAATTAATTTCGCGCCAAGGCAACGCCATTAATGCGCCGCAGTGGTTTGTAAAAAATTTTCCAAGCGAAGTGCTTGATGGTGAATTGTGGATTAATCGCGGCAGTTTTGAAAAAGTTTCGCAAATTATTCGCTGCCAAGCTTGTGATGACAAGGCTTGGCGCGATGTGCGTTTTATGATTTTTGATTTGCCAAAAAGTTCAGAGATTTTTTCTAAGCGCTACGAAGCCATGAAAATACTGGCGGCGCAAATTGATTCAAAATATTTTCAAGTAATCGATCAGTTCGAAGTTGAGGATGCTGAGGCGCTTAACAAACTGCTAAATCTCACCGTAAAAAATGGTGGCGAAGGTTTAATGCTGCATCGCAAAAACTCACTTTATGTGGCTAAAAGAACTGATGATTTATTAAAGCTCAAAACCTTTGAAGACGCTGAAGCGCAAGTGATCGCACATATTGCAGGCAAAGGAAAAAACGCCGGAAAACTTGGCGCGCTTTTAGTTGAAAGTCAGGAAAAAATCCGCTTCAAAATCGGCAGCGGTTTCAGTGAAGAACAAAGAAAAAACCCGCCCAAAATCGCTAGCACAATTACCTACAAATTTTTTGGCAAAACCAAAAACGGCACTCCGAGATTCGCCAGCTTTTGGCGTGAGCGGAAAGAGTAATTAGCTCACTGGATCAACATCGATTCTCACCCGCACCGACTTAGGCACCTCAAGGCTTTGCATCACATCGGAAATTAATTTTTGTAGGCTAACTTTTTTTGCCGTTTTTAAATTCACCAAAAAATGGTGGCGATTCTTTAAGCGTTGCAGTGGCGCTGGCGCTGGGCCGAAGAGCTCTACTTTGTCGTTGATTGGAAAATGTTGGATGAGTTTTTTGGCGAAGTTTTTGGCGTCTCCTTCAACGAAAGAACTAATTTCAAACTTGGCGAGCCTTGAAAATGGGGGTAATTCCAGGGTCTCGCGATTATTAATTTCAAATTCGTAAAAGTTTTTTTTGTCGTTTTGAATAATTTTTTCAAAAATAAAATTTTGCGGATTGTAAGTTTGAATCACAATTTTGCCTTGCTCGTCACGCCGTCCGGCGCGGCCAATTACCTGGGTTAGAATCTGGTAAGTTTTTTCTAAAGCGCGTAATTCTGAGCTGTAAAGCATGGCGTCGGCGTCAATGATTCCGACTAAATTTAGGTCAGGAAAATCATGACCTTTAGCGATCATTTGGGTGCCGATGATGATGTCTATTTCGCGATTTAGAATTTGCTTCACCAACTTATCAACATCGTCAAAACTAGTCACGTTATCGCTGGTAACCAGCGCAATTCTGGCATCGGGAAAAGTTCGACGCACCTCCTCTTCAACTTTTTCAACGCCAACGCCAACTGAAATTAGCGCATCTTTTTCGCCACAAAATTTGCAAGCCGGCAGCAATTTTTCGTGATGCCCACAATGGTGGCAAATTAGTTTTTGTTTTGATTTGTGGAGCACCAAATGAAAGTCGCAACTGTCACATTGATATTTTTTGCCGCAAGTCTTGCAAAGCGTAACTGGCGCGTATCCACGACGATTTAGAAAAAGCAAAGTCTGTTTATTTTTCGACAGATTTAGCGCCATTTCGCTGCGTAATTTTTGCGATAAAAACTCGTTTGATTGCATTTTTTCGCGACGCAAATCGACTAATTCGATTTCGTTTTTTTGACCAAATCTTTGCTCTAAAATAAAATGGTGAAACTTGCCCGAAAGGCCGTTGGCGTAAGTTTCAACCGCTGGTGTTGCTGAAGATAAAATCACCGGAAAATTTTCTAATTTGGCTTTGACAATCGCCATGTCGCGCGCATGAAAATTGAAAACATCTTCTTGTTTGAAAGATGAATCATGCTCTTCATCAACCACAACTAATTGCAGATTCTTGAAAGGTAGTAAAAGTGCTGAGCGTGCGCCGATTAAGACGCGAACGCCGCCTTCAGCAACGCCATAAAAAATTTCGCGCTTATCTTTTTTGGAAATTTTTGAATGCCAAAGTGCCGGAATAAATCCGAATTGTTCTTCAAAGCGCAGCAGCAATTGGCTGGTGAGAGCGATTTCGGGAAGGAGGATTAGAATTTGTGAGTCAGATTTTTCGGCCAGAATTTTGGCAATTAGTGCAAAATAAATTTCAGTTTTGCCTGAGCCAGTAACGCCATCAAGCAAAGCTATTGTTGATGGCATGTTGAGTAGCTGCTCAAAAATTTCCTGCTGCTTGGGTAATAATTTCTTTAAGTGAAATTTTGTCGGATCAACTTTTTGCGTCAGGCCATCGGGAATTTTTTTAACTTTATCAGAGTTTAAAATTCCGATAAAAGCGCGAAGCACCAAGCCGCGGCTGCCAAGGTTGTAAGCTGCAATCGTCTCAATAAATTGTAACTGATTTTTAGTGAATTTTAGGCGCGGATTTATTTCTAGAATTTTCTTAATTTTGCTTTCAGCAATTTTCTCTGGTGCGGTTTTACTTACCGCGACAACCACTCCCCAAATTTCTTTGCGACCAAATTCTACGCGCACGACGTCACCACACTCGATGCTCTCTTCAGCTAGATAGCTGAAAGATTCATCAAGCGCTAAGGGTAACAAAACTTGCGCGAAATTTTTTGACATGATTGGTTGAAAAGAGATTCTGCGAGGCTTACTTTACGGGGCATCACTGCAATGCATTTTTCTTCCTTAAAAATTCAAACAAAACAACTTTATGAAATTCTTTATCGACTCTGCTGAAATAGCTGAAATCAAAGAAATCGCGGCTTACGGCTTGCTTGATGGCGTAACTACCAACCCAAGTTTAATTGCTAAATCTGGTAGAGATTTCAAAGAAGTAATTGCTGAAATCTGCAAAATTGTTGCGGGTCCCGTAAGCGCCGAAGTTGCTGCAACTGATTATGAAAACATGGTTCGTGAAGGCGAAATTTTGAGCAAAATTGCTAAAAATGTTTGCATCAAATTACCGATGACACTCGACGGATTAAAGGCTTGTAAATATTTCTCAGACAAAGGAGTGCAAACCAACGTAACACTTTGCTTCTCAGCTGCTCAAGCAATTTTGGCAGCAAAAGCTGGTGCAACTTTTGTGTCACCATTCGTTGGTAGACTTGATGATGTCGGCCAAGACGGCATGACTTTAATCGAAGAAATTTGCGATATTTACGCCAATTATCCTGAATTCAAAACTGAAGTTTTGGTGGCCTCAATCCGCAATCCAATCCACATCACAGCCGCTGCTAGAATGGGCGCGGATGTTGCAACAATTCCGGCAAAAGTTTTGAAACAATTAATTTCTCACCCTCTAACGACTCAAGGTTTGGAGACTTTCGTTAAAGACTGGGCCTCAACTGGACAGAAGATTTAATTCAAACAAAGTGGCGCAAAAATGGAAAATTCTTGGCGTTCAAACCAACATTGAGTGGTATGACGTCAAGACCAAATTCAAACAATTGCTGCGTAGAATAACTTACAGTCGAGCCTTTCAATCGCTGATTTGCTGGCTGCTTTTTGCTTACATGAATTTGGTTTTTTACAGCAGCAGAAGAATTTTTGTTAATAGCGAAATCTTGACTAATGCCTCTAAAAATAAGACGCCGCTGCTGATTGTCTCTTGGCATAATCGTTTGATGATGGTGCCGTTTTTAACAAAGAAAACAGCCAAATTTTATCCTGATTCGCGCATCATGAGTCTTGCTTCGCGCCATGGTGATGGACGGTTTGTGGGCAAGGTTATGGAAAAATTCGGGCTGATTTCAATTTTAGGTTCAACTCGCGATGGGCGTAAAGCTTCGCGCGGTATTGATGTTGGAAGTTTTAAGAGAATTTTTAATGGCTTTAAACAGGGTTATTCTTTGGCACTCACGCCGGACGGTCCGCGCGGACCAAATCAAAAAATTAATGGTGAAGCCATCAATATCGCTCGCATCGCTAAGGTTGGGATTTTGCCGATTTCTTATTCGTCGTCGCGCTTCAAAAGGTTAAAAACTTGGGATAAATTTACTTTGCCGCTGCCTTTTTCGACGCTTTGTTTTTATTGCGACGAAGCGGCGATTTATCTCAATCGAGATGCTAGTGAAGAAGAAGTGGAGAAGGTTAAAAATAAGATCGAAGAGCGGATGAATTTGGTGCAGGAGAAGTCGCAGGAAGTGGCGACGAAAGGTTATCTCGCCGCCGATTTTTAGTTATTCAATTTCGTAAGTAACCAACACCGAAGAAGTAATTTTTTGCTCACCTGATTCTAACTGTGGCATTGAGCTAGAGCTCGCCTCAAACATTGGTGCGCCTTTTGCCATCATCATTACAGCTCTTGGTTCAAACTGCCTTGGCTCTTCAGAAAAATTCACAATTCTTTTTAAAGTAATTCCCAAATTTTTGGCGGTTAATTGCGCCGCAGATTTAGCCTGAGTAATTGCTAATTCTTGGGCTTGTGATCTGTATTTATCTGGGCTTTCAATAGCAAATGATGGGCCGTTTACTTCAGCAATGTCAAGGTTTGCGAGGCCAGTTAAAATTTCTCCGGCTTTGGTTAAATCGCGTAATTTTATTGAGATTGATTGGGTTGCTTCATATCCACTCAAAGTAACTTTTGCGCCAGGGCAGACTTTCTTTTTGCAGGGTTGGTTTTCGTAAGTATATTTTGGATTAGTGCTGTAGTTGTTGGTTGTGATATCGTCGCTTTTAATTCCTTTTTCTTTGAATAAAGCCAGAGCTTTATTGGCTTTGTCGGTCATTTTTTGTTGAGCTAAAATGACGGTTTTTTCTTCCTGGCGAGCGGTGACCAAGAAAGTTGCAATATCTGGTTTGGCCTTAATTTCAGCAGTTCCTATGAAAGTGATGGTATGGGCAGGTGTTGGTGGAGCAACTTGGCAGCTAGTTACAAGAAGAAGTGTGGCGAGAGCGATTTGAAACTTTTTCATAAATTATAAAATAATTAATGGTTGTTGGTTTTTTAATTAGAATTCAATTTTCCAGCATTTTATGGCCTGTTCGGCTAGCCATTTTTGTCTTTTTTGAATTGAGGAATGATCCCATTTCTCATACTCGCAAATGCTACTTGTTAGAATGTAAGAGCTTCTGGTGAAAAAGTTTTTCTTTTCCAAGAAAGATTTGACGCCAATCTCTTTGTTAGTTTTTTTGTCAAGTAAGGTCATGTTTCCTAGGGCGCCAGAATCATCTTCTTCAAAATCACAAGACGACCACCAAGTATAGGATTCCCACTTCTGGGGCAAAATATGCTCAAGAGTGGTTTCGCTCTCATCAATTGAAAATCCGAGATTAATAGATTTCTCAATTCTTGTTAAAAGATAGCGCGCTTTTTTATCGGACTGGCCGGTTTTGATCTCTTTCCTTTGAAAGTCCGATTTGAAGTCATCGTCACTAATATAAATTTCTTTCAGTTTCTCTTTGATTTGAGAGAGATTTTTTATGGTTTGTCCTGAAATTTCCAAAGCTATTTGATTATAAATTCTTTCCTGATCATTGGCTTGGCGCTGACCAATCACATTATAGCGAATTGAAATTGTATCAATGTAGCCAAAAATTTTACAAAATTCGTCTTTGCTAAAATTTTTATACGCTGCAATCAGAAGTGAATAAGGTTGGCTGATGTTAAAATTTCTCAGTGTTTTTAGAGGGTCTTTTATTGTTTTAAAGTCATCGCCAATCCAAAACTCTTCTTCATGATTTTTATCGCTATCTAGTGCAGCAAAAATTTCCGAAGCTTCTTGTAACTCATTTAAATAGGAAAAAAGATGCTGTTTGTTGGTTATGCTGCTTTTGATTGCTCTGAATAATTGATTTTGCCTAGTTGATCTATTTCTGCTATTCCAGTGAGCTTGAATAAATTGAGAGAAATCTGATTTTCCCAAATTTTGAGTTATGATTTCCCATTTGCTTTCTAAATCACGGATTTCTTCTTCGCTTATCTGACCTTTGTCATCAACCATTGAAAATAGATGGTTTTTAATCAGGTCGGGCGTTGATAACTTAACGCCGCGAGCATTGAGAGTTTCAAAAACTTTATAGGCGTTTAGATCGCTGCTTACGGTTATTGAGGTGAAAAATAAAATGTCAGACATCTTGTCAATAAAGCGCGCTATTCCTTCGCCGTCACGGCCAAAATGGCTATCTTCTATCTTCTTTGTGAAGAATTTTTTTGCTCTTAACAAAAGTCTCTCGGAGCTTTTAATCCCAACTTGTCGGATGTGGTCGCCAAGATTGCATAAGGAGCGAAAATAATCTTCATTATTTTTGTTTAACTTTAACTTTGGTTTAGTTCTTAAAGAGATAGGATCGGTAAATCCGATGTAGGTATTTTTTAGAGTTTCTAGGCGAGTTTGATTCTCGGATTTAATTTTTTGATCGGTGCTTTTTTGTATGAGGCTGTGAATATTTTCTAGAGCTGCAAGAATGAGAATCATCAGGGTTGTAATGCGCTGCTGCCCATCAATTATTTTAAATTCTTTGTCGTTAATTGCCTGCAATACCAAATATCCCATGTAGTGGCTAGGGTCTTCATTATTTTCTTCTTCAGATTGCTGCGCAATATCTTCCCACAAATCTTCCCATTGAGCGCTGTCCCAAGAATAATCGCGCTGAAACTTAGGCACAACGTAAGTCAAGCCATTGCCAATGATTTTGCGAAAAGACTCGTTTGAGGTGTTAAAGTTTTTTGACATATGTTTTGTTAGTTATTTCTTGTCTCTAATCTTGGAAATACCGCTTTTGGTTCGTTGATTTTATGACCTGCTTTCAGTGAATGATTAGAGTCAATAAAGTCAAGTCCTCTTGCCTCGTTGGCAATTTGCAAAATATCCAAAATTTTCGGGGCCAGATTAATGCAAAATGGTTGCAGTGCGATTGCAATGATGCGCAAATTTTCGGCAATTACCGACAAAACCAAATTCATTTCTTCGATTTTATTTTCTTTTTTCAAATTCCACGGAGCCTTGGTGTTGAACCATTCGTTGCATTTTGAAGCGTGAGATAAAATTTCTGCAATTGCTTGATCGAAAGAAAAATTGGCCATTTTTTGCTCAAGCTTTTCTTTCAAATCGTAAGCGCTTTTTAGCAAATCAGAAGCCTCAGAATAACCTCCAAAATCAACAGTCTTGCTCTCGGAATTTTTGAAAATCATTGAAAGTGAGCGCTGTGCTAAATTGCCAATATTATTGGCCAACTCAGCATTAACGCGGGTTAAGAAGCTAGTGCGAGAATAATCTCCGTCATTGCCAAAAGGCACTTCGCGCAAAAGAAAATATCTAAAATAATCAATCGCGGTTTCGCGATTTAGGCCAAAAGATTCAAGCCATTCTAATTCTTTTAGCGGATCAATTACGTTGCCAACTGACTTAGAAATTTTTTGTCCTTCATTGGTCCACCAGCCGTGGGCGTAGATGGTGTGGGGAATATTTAAATTTGCTGCCATCAAAAAAGCTGGCCAGTAAACGGCGTGAAAGCGCACGATATCTTTGCCCACAATATGCAAAGGTGACTCGGTGGTGTCATGCCAAAATTTTTGAAAAAGTTCGCTTTTTTCATCGGGAAATCCCAAGGCTGAAATGTAATTGGCTAACGCGTCGAGCCAAACATACATTACGTGCTTGTCTGATCCTGGAACTTTAACGCCCCAAGAAAAAGAGGTGCGTGAAATTGATAAATCTTTGAGGCCGCCTTTCACAAATGACACAACTTCATTAAAACGTGATTGCGGGCGAATGAAGTCGGGCGCGGCTTCGTAAAGCATCAGCAATTTGTCTTGAAAAGCCGAAAGTTTGAAAAAATAACTTTCTTCCTTGTGCCATTCAACGTCAGCGCCGGTTGGAGCTTTGCCGTTTACCAATTCATCTTCTCCGTAAAAAGCTTCGTCACGCACGGCGTACCAGCCTTCGTAAGTGCCTTTGTAGATTGCGCCATTGGCTTCTAAAATTTCCCAAAATTTTTGTGCAGAAATTTTGTGACGTTCCTCGGTGGTGCGAATGAAATCGTCATTCGACAAGTTTAGAATTTTTGTTAATTCACGAAATTTTTGCGAAACTTCATCGCAAAATTCTTGCGGATTTTTGCCGCGAGCCAGCGCCGATTTTTCAACTTTTTGCCCGTGTTCATCGGTGCCGGTTAAAAAATAAACGTCAAAATTTGACAAACGTTTGTAGCGAGCAACGACGTCGCAAGCAATGGAGGTGTAGGCGTGGCCGATGTGGGGAACGTCATTTACGTAATAAATGGGGGATGTGACGTAGAAATTTTTTGAATCCATTGTGTTTTGATTTGTCTTTTATAATTTGCGGCAAGCCTTGATTTTAAAGCTTAGACACAGCTTTTAAAACATTCACAAATAAATCAATTTTTAAATTAAATGTCTTTCACGCCAAAGCTAAATGGCATTGTTGCCAAGTTTAATGAGTTGGAAAAAAAGTTGCTCGATCCTGCAAGTTTGGGTCAAAATTTTGCTAAAGTCTCCAAAGAGCATTCCGACATGGCGCCAGTTGTGGCATTGATTGATGAATATCGCAAAGCGCAAAAAGAAGCGGCTGATATTGATGAAATTTTGCCGCTCACAACAGATCAAGATATGCGTAATATGCTTGAGCAAGAGCGTTTTGATTTGAGTAAAAAAATTCCTGATCTTGAGCAGCAAATGAAAATTTCTTTGCTGCCGAAAGATGCGGCGGATGAAAAAAACGCGATTTTGGAAGTTCGCGCCGGAACCGGCGGCGAAGAAGCGGCACTCTTTGCTTACAAGCTTTTTGCCATGTATCAAAAATATGCTGAGAAGAGAAAATGGAAATTTGAAATTCTCTCAATTTCTGACACCGGACTTGGTGGTTACAAAGATGCATCAGCGACAATTATCGGGCGCAATGTGTTTGCGCGTTTAAAATATGAATCGGGCGTGCACCGCGTGCAGCGTGTTCCTGAAACTGAATCGCAAGGTCGCGTTCACACTTCAGCTGCAACGGTTGCGGTTTTGCCAGAAGCCGAAGAAATTGACATTAAAATTGAAGAAAAAGATTTGAGGATTGATGTTTTTAGATCATCTGGTCCTGGTGGACAATCGGTAAATACAACCGACTCAGCAGTTAGAATCGTGCACGTTCCAACTGGTGTTACGGTTTCGATGCAAGATGAAAAATCGCAAATTAAAAACCGTGAAAAAGCGATGAAAGTTTTGCGTTCGCGCCTTTATGAAGCAGAGCGTGATAAGGCTGACAGAGAGCGTGCGGCTAATCGTAAAGAACAAGTTGGTAGTGGTGACAGATCTGAGCG
>CAIUFU010000173.1 GCA_903898475.1 uncultured Alphaproteobacteria bacterium
GTTTCTCCAATAAAATAATTGTTACTGCCGCCACTTTGTCTTTTTTCCAAGACCATAATTGTGTAGTTGGTGCCGTTTAAGAAAGAGGCGTCCGAGATTTGCAAATAGTTGGCAGTGCTACCAACAAACTTAATCGCATGAACGTGATTGATGGTATTGGCATAAGTTGGACCAGTGCCCACCGCAACTACTAAAGGTTTAGCAGCATTACTACTTTGATCGTACCAAGAAGTTACCGCTGCTCCATCACTGGCTTGAGAACTATCAATACTAGCGCTTAAGCTGGTTTCTAGCCAAAGCATGTTGTCTTTAATTCCCGGAACTGGCGAAGAACGAGCTAAACTTTCTGCAGCAGCTAAACGAGATTTGGCAATTAAACGAGTTCCGATGAAAGTTCCAGCAAGCAGAATGCCGATGATTAGAATTACTACGGAGATTTCAATTAGGGTGAAGGCTTTTGATTTTTTACCTATTTTAGATTGTCGCATCATTTCTAGAAATATAATTGGATCCACAAACGCACATTAAACTATAATGTGGCATGAGAAAGTTTTTTAATAAAAGTATCTGCCTACTCAGTCAACACTTCGCAATTACCGTTATCGATGTAAGCATCTAATCCAACAGTAGTGATTTCTTTGTAACGACTGTCACCGAAAACTCTGATTAAAGTGCCGATTGGGCCTTCGGTTTGGATGTTGAAGAAAATGCCAGTTTGTTTGAACTCAGCTTTGTAGGTATCGCAATTATCTTGTTCGCAACGAGTGATCGTGCCTTTGGTTTTATCTAAGGTTATAGAAGCCGTAGCTGGTCTTTTTGCACATTCATGTTTAGTGCAAAGAAAGCCGCTTTTTGGTTGGCATTTAATTTTTTTCCAAGCTTTTGCAGTTTGAAAATTTTTCTCAGCTTCAACGAATAATTTTTGGAAGTCAGAAGGCTGAATTTGCGCTTCTTCAATTGATTCTTTGGTTGCTGGTGCAACTACAGACTTAGAGCTTTTAGCAGAAGCTGCTGTTGAAAAAAGCGCTAATATTGCGACTAAAAATAATGATCTGATTTTCATGGGAAGTTTGGTTAGTTGGGGAGGTTTTATTACTTTAGAGACACTTGTTTAGTGTGAATAAAATAGAAACAAATTTGTGTAAGAATGGTGCACCCGAAGAGATTCGAACTCCTAACCTCCTGATCCGTAGTCAGGTGCTCTATCCAATTGAGCTACGGGTGCATATTTGTAATTTAGTAACGCTTCGTCGCTTTTCTCATCAAGTAAACTTGATTCGAAGACGACTCGCGCCGGGGCGGGAGGCGTAGCCTTCGCCCGTTCTCGCTAAAAACAGCCGTTGAGGCTGTTTTCTTAACACTCGAACCCAATTGAGCTACGGGTGCATTAAAATAAAAAGCTTGAGGGTTTTATGCCTCAAGCTTTTCAAATTTCTATTTTTCTGAAGCAGCTTCTGCTTTGCTCTTTTTTTCTCTAGCTTCTTCTTTTACAGCAGCTTTTTTTCGTTTAGCAACACCAAGTTTCTCACGAACTAAATTTTCTAACTCGTCAGCAACTTTTGGATTTTCTTTCAGGTAATTTTTAGTGTTTTCTTTACCTTGTCCAATCTTATTTCCTTTGTAAGCGTACCAAGATCCTGATTTCTCAAGAATCTCGTTTTTCACTGCCAAATCAATAACTTCGCCTAAACGAGAAACACCTTCGCCGTAAATAATTTCAAAATCAGCAATTTTGAAAGGTGGAGCAACTTTGTTTTTTACAACTTTAACTTTGGTTTCATTTCCAAGAACTTCTTCTTGGTCTTTGATTGCTGTTCCTCTACGGATATCAAGGCGCACAGAAGCGTAGAATTTTAGTGAGTTACCGCCAGATGTAGTTTCTGGAGAACCAAACATCACACCAATTTTCATTCTGATTTGATTGATGAAAATGATGGTTGAGCTGGTTTTAGAAACAGTCGCGGTAAGTTTTCTTAAAGCTTTGCTCATCAATCTAGCTTGCAAACCCATTTGATTGTCACCCATGCCGCCTTCAAGTTCTACTTGTGGAACAAGCGCTGCAACTGAGTCAACTACAACTAGGTCAACTGCGCCAGAACGAATTAAAGTATCAGCAATTTCAAGTGCTGCTTCACCGTTATCTGGCTGAGAAATGATTAGTTCTTCTAAGTCGATGCCAAGATTTTTAGCGTAAGCTGGATCAAAAGCATGTTCAGCGTCAATAAATGCACAAGATAGTCCAGCACGTTGAGCTTCGGCAATTGCGTGCAAAGTTAGTGTGGTTTTTCCTGAAGATTCTGGTCCGTAGATTTCGATGATTCTGCCGCGTGGATATCCGCCAACACCAAGTGCGATGTCGAGAGAAAGTGATCCGCTTGGAATAACTTCAATATCAGTTACCGGTCTAGAACCGAATTTCATTGCTGAACCCTTACCGAATTCTTTGTCGATTTGGGCTAATGCTGCGTCTAACGCTTTTTTACGATCGCTCATAATTTTTCCTTTGTGGTTGAAAAGAGGGTTATTTTTTTAGCAATTCTAGCATTGTTTGACCAAGAGTTGCCGGGCTATCAGCCACAACAACGCCAGCTTCTTTCATGGCGTCAATTTTACCTTGCGCGCCACCTTTTCCGCCAGAAATAATCGCACCAGCGTGACCCATTCTGCGTCCTTCTGGAGCAGTGCGTCCCGCGATGAAACCAACAGTTGGTTTGCTACGACCTTTCTTAGCTTCAAGTCTCAAAAATTCTGCAGCTTCTTCTTCGTCAGTTCCGCCGATTTCACCAATCATGATCATGGCTTGAGTTTCAGGGTCAGACAAGAACATATCTAAACAATCGATGAAGTTAGTTCCATTAACCGGATCGCCACCAATACCGATGCAGGTTGTTTGTCCCAAACCAGCTCTAGTTGTTTGGTGAACTGCTTCATAAGTTAGAGTTCCTGAACGAGACACGATGCCAATTGATCCTCTTTTGTGGATGTGACCCGGCATGATACCGATTTTGCATTCACCAGGAGTGATAACACCTGGGCAGTTTGGTCCAACCAATCTTGATTTTGAACCAACCAAAGCTTTTCTAACTTTAACCATATCTAAAACAGGGATGCCTTCAGTGATGCAGATGATCAATTCAATTTCTGATTCGATTGCTTCCAAAATAGCATCAGCGGCGAACGCTGGCGGAACGTAGATTACTGATGCGTTGCAATCAGTTTTTCTTCTAGCGTCATAAACAGTGTCAAAAACTGGTAAAGCTAAGTGGTTAGTACCACCTTTGCCTGGCGTAACACCGCCAACCATTTTTGTTCCGTAAGCGATTGCTTGTTCAGAGTGAAAAGTACCTTGGGCTCCAGTGAATCCTTGGCAAATTACTTTGGTATTTTTGTTAATTAAAACTGACATTAGATTTTAAAATTAGTTTGAAATTTCGGCGTCTTTTACCGCTTTAACAATTTTTTGAGCAGCATCTGACAAATCTTCAGCTGAGATCACGGCAAGTCCTGATTTGGCAATAATTTCTTTGCCCAATTCAACGTTAGTGCCTTCAAGACGAACTACTAAAGGCACGCTCAAGTGAACTTCTTTAGCTGCTTCGATGATACCGTTAGCGATGATATCGCAACGCATGATGCCGCCGAAAATGTTCACCAAAATTCCTTTTACGTTTGGATCAGAAAGAATGATTTTGAAAGCCGCAGTAACTTTTTCGCGAGTAGCTCCACCGCCAACGTCAAGGAAGTTAGCCGGAGAAGATCCGAAAAGTTGAATGATATCCATTGTAGCCATTGCAAGTCCGGCGCCGTTAACCATACAACCGATTTTACCGTCCATTTTGATGTAGCTTAGATCATATTTTGAAGCTTCGATTTCGAGTGGCTCTTCTTCATCTAAATCACGCAATACTTTAAGTTCGTCATGACGGTGCATCGCATTGTCATCGAAATTAATTTTCGCATCCAAAACAACAATTTCACCTTCAGCAGTTTCAACCAATGGATTAATTTCCATTTGCGAAGCATCGGTTTCGTTGAAAGCTTTATAAAGTGCAAAAACCACTTTTGAGAATTTTTTCAAAGTTTCGCCAGAGAAGCCCAAAGCAAAACCCATTTTGCGAGCGTGGCAAGCTTGAATTCCAGCAGCTACGTCAATTTTAACTGAGATGATTTTTTCTGGGTGATGCTCAGCAACTTCTTCGATTTCCATGCCGCCTTCAGTTGAAGCCATGAAAACAATCGTTTTAGCTTTGCGATCAACGACAGCAGATAAGTAATATTCTTTTTTGATGTTTGATCCAGCTTCGATGTAAAGCCTTCTAACCAATTTTCCTTCAGGGCCGGTTTGTGGAGTAACCAAAGTCATTCCCAAAATTTGTGAGGCCTTTTCTTTAACTTCTTCAACTGTTTTAACAACTTTAACGCCGCCCGCTTTACCGCGGCCGCCGGCGTGGATTTGCGCTTTTACAACAAAAACTTTGTGACCATCTGCTTCCAAAGCTTTTGCAGCTTCAACAGCTTCAGGAACTGAAAATGCTGGGTGGCCTTCAGGCACAACAACGCCGAATTTTTTTAACAGGCTTTTTGCCTGATATTCGTGGATATTCATTTGTAAGTTTGATTTGAAATTGAAATTGTTTTGGTGGCACAAATCTGCGAAGAGGCGGCGCACAATAAATTTCGATTTTAACTTGGCAATAACTTAAATGAAAAACATCCTTTTAACCAGACCGCACGAGCATTCGCGTGAGTTAGCAGAGCTTCTAGAAAAAGCCGGATTTAGCGCATTTATTGAGCCACTTTTTGTAGTGAAGAAAAACTCAGTTACCAAAAGAAACCCAAGCCAAAACTCTGCCGTAATTATCACCAGCGCCAATGCTTGCGATGCCGTAATTGATTTTGGATTTTCTAAAGATGTAAAAATTTTTTCTGTCGGTAAAAAAACTGCCAAAAAATTAATCGCTCACGGATTTACTAACATTATTACGCCGCCCGAAAATTCCGCAGAATCTCTTAAAAATTTAATTGTCACAACTGCAGATCAATCATGCGAGATCCTTTATTTTCAAGGATCCGCCGTCACCCTGGATTTTCAAAGCGAGTTACAAAATGTCACCAATATTTTAGCTTACGAAACATTCGCCAACGAAAATTTCTCAACCGAATTTCTAAAAATTTCTCAGCAAAAAACTTTCGACCAAGTTTTGCTCTTCTCGCAAAATTCCGCGCAAATATTTTTTAAATTAGCGGCGCGGCACAATCTGCTTGAATATTTTGCGACCTCGCAAATATTGTGTTTGAGTGAGAAAATTCTTGATTGCGTGAAAAAATTTGGATTCACCAATTCCACAACTTTTGCA
>CAIUFU010000174.1 GCA_903898475.1 uncultured Alphaproteobacteria bacterium
AGCACCAAAATCAGGTTGGTTGATCAGCATAGATTTCTTCTCTGAATCTGAAATCAAAAGTTTGTTAGTTGAATATGTCAGACAAACGATTGATAGCAAAAACTGGAAGCAATCAGATTGGGATAATAATGATGACAGAGCGCAACAATTTTATGCCTATATTCTTTACTATTTTTACGATGTTAATCCAAATCCAACTTCAGAAAAAGAAATTAGGGTAAAGAAATTTATCAATTCAGAAATTTTTACCAGTTTATTGAAAAACTCTGTAAATTGCCGTTATTTAAAATCAGTCTATAGAATAAAAAATTTATCCTGCCTTCTGGAATTAGAGAATAAATCATCATCCACCAAATCCAAATAACCTATGCCAGATTTAAAACTTCAATATGCGCCACTGGACGTTCTAACTGTAACAAGTGAAAAAGGTGAAAGATTTAGTCCAACATTTCACGCGCAAAAGCCCCACAAAGGAATGGATTTCTCCTCTGCAGGCGGAACAAATCTATATAATGCACATGACGGCACCGTTATCTATTCAGATGTAATTTTTGGATATGGAACTGCACTGATCATAAAAGATGAGATAAGTGGTCAATCAACTTTGTATGCACATTTAAGTAAAAAACTTTTCAATAAGGGTGATTCAATTACTGGAAGAACACTAATTGGAAAAACTGGCAATAGTGGAACACCACAATATCACCTGCATTTCGAGGTTTTTGATAAGGATTCTACTGATAAAATGATTGCAGGAAATCGTGCTCCAAATGGTGATGATAAACGCCTCAACCCCCGCACCTACATTGCAGCTTCTCCCTTTGCTTCAATGTTATCCACAGAGATTCATAGCAAAGAGTTAGGTCTTGAATCAAGAGAAGGAGATCAGCGTGCCAACAAAATATTTCGCGATTCAAAAGGTCAAATGACACCGATTTCTGGTAGCGAGAAGTTTGAAGCTGCTCCGATGACTTTTTATGGTCTTGGTGGAGACGATGAGTATAGAATGCTGTCTTCCTACGAAGGAAATACGATGATTGTAGCGCTTGATCAAAACGGCAATCCTATCCTAGATAGTAAAGGTAGAAAGGCCTATAAAGATGCTCCTTCTCAAACAGTTTCTGGTAATGATGGAATCAGTGATTCAGATGATGACGGAATTATTTTTTTTGACGGAATTAAAATTTCCGGCACCGCAAATGCAGTAAAGAAGCCCTCTTCCAGTTCAGATGTTAAGGAGTGGTACAAAACCAGATGGACGCTAAATGGCTACGAATTAACCAGAGTTGACGATTTAGGAAATGAATCAGAAAGCGGAAACAATCTAGCAATCTCTAAAGCAAGAGATGGCGCAAAGTCGATTGCATCGCGCGGCAAAGTAATAGTTCAAAGCTATCCGTTTAACGCACAAAACCAAATCCCTGCATTTGGAATTAATTTGGGTCAGCAAAAACAATCAGGTAACAACACTCCAACTTATCATGCCTTGGCAGATAGCTATTTGCCTGTAACCAGCAGCTCCGCTGCACAATCTTCCTCACCAATACAACTATTTCCAACCAGCAGCAATAAAGAATTTTTTACTTTAGGAAGCAGCTACTCCGCCAATGGTAAACTCGCCATACAAAAGTTTAACGCCAAAGGCGAAGTGGTTTCAAGCCAAGTGATTGCTGATTACAGCGCAACTGATGTTTTAGATGGTGATGGCACTAAAATTGGCTCTGCTGCTAACAGATTTTATTTAGCTTATCCAAATGCTAATCCCAATTTTTATA
>CAIUFU010000175.1 GCA_903898475.1 uncultured Alphaproteobacteria bacterium
CCCTTCGACGACGCACTTCGTGCTTTGCTCAGGGGCCTATTAAATACGAAATTTAACTTCCAAAAAAATGACCAACGAAACTAAAAAAATTCTAATCATCGCAACCCTAGCAATGATTATTTTTCTCAGCTCAATTTTTACCGTAAACCAAACGCAGCAGGTTTTAATTTTGCAATTTGGTGAGCCAATCCGGGTTATCAACAAGCCTGGTATCAAATTCAAATTACCACTTTTGCAAGACGCACTTTTCTTTGATAAAAGAATTATCGATCTCGACATTGCTGACCAAGAAGTTATCGCGGCTGACCAAAAACGCTTAATCATTA
Source organism: uncultured Alphaproteobacteria bacterium (assembly GCA_903898475.1). Classification (GTDB taxonomy): domain Bacteria; phylum Pseudomonadota; class Alphaproteobacteria; order Rickettsiales; family UBA1997; genus UBA2645. Next base: position 327 of record CAIUFU010000175.1, read on the forward strand.
ATGCTTTTGCTAAATATCAAATTATCGATCCGCTAAAATTTTACACCACAGTTCGCAGTACCCAAGGCCTTTCTAGCAAGCTTTCAGGCATTTTAGATTCAAGTTTGCGTCAAGTAATTGGTGAAGAAATTTTGAGCAAATTACTCACCGAAGATCGCGGCAACATCATGCAAAAAATCAAAGATGTGGTTAGTCACGAATCAGAAATTTTTGGTGTGAAAATCGTTGATGTACGGATTATGCGCGCGGATTTGCCGAAAGAAAACTCGGATGCAATCTACGCCAGAATGCAAACTGAACGTGAAAAAGAAGCCAAAGAAATTCGCGCTAAGGGTGCTGAAGAAGCTGCTAAAGTTCGTGCTGAAGCTGATAAACAAAAAACTATTTTGTTGGCCAACGCTAAAAAAGATGCCGATCTGGCACGCGGTAATGGTGAGGCTGAGGCAATTAAAATCTACGCCAATTCTTACGGTCGCGACCCAGAATTTGCTGATTTTTATCGCTCGATGAATGCTTACAAAGAGGCCTTTCCGGCTGATACCAAGATGGTTATTTCTCCGGAGGGAGAATTTTTTAAGTATTTTGGAAGTAAGTAATGAAAAAAATTCTGCTCCTAATTGCCGCTCTAACCATTCAAGCCAACGCTTTTGCTGCTGAGGAAAAAGAAATAGTCGCATCCCCAAAGCAAGTGGCACTAAATAGTTTGGCAGATGTGGTGGAAGATCTGCTGCCTACAGTTGTAAATATCGCAATTACTTCAAATGTTTCAGCCACTCAAGAATTTGGTGCGGGATTTATTATTTCTAAAGACGGTCTGCTGGTAACTAATAATCACGTGATTGACGAGGCCAGCGATATTTCTGTGGTCTTAAATAGCGGCGAAAAACACAAAGCAAAAATCGTCAGCATTGACAAAAAAACCGACATTGCGCTGCTTAAAATTAACACCGACAAAGAGCTGAAATTTGCCAAATTTGGCGATTCTAACAAAGCTAGAATTGGTGATTGGGTGATTGTTGTTGGCAATCCTTACGGCCTTGGCATGTCGGTTTCTACCGGCATTGTTTCGGCAAAAGGTCGCAACTTAAATAACGGTCAAGTTGACGAGTTTATTCAAACTGACGCTGCAATTAATAACGGCAATTCGGGTGGGCCCATGTTTAACCTTAAAGGCGAAATTATTGGCATCAGCACTTCAATTTTGTCACCAACCGGCGGCAGTGTTGGCATTGGTTTTGCGATTCCTTCTTCAACTGCAACGCAAATTGTTAAGCAGCTCAAAGACAAGGGTGAAGTGGTGCGCGGCTGGATTGGTGTTTCAGTGCAAGACATCTCAGATGAAATTGCCGAAACCATGAAAACCGAAAAATCAAAAGGCGCTTTCGTGACCGAAGTAACCAAAGACGGTCCTGCTGACCAAGCTGGCATTTTACCAACTGACATTATTGTAAAAATTGATGAGTCGGAAATTTTGGAAATGAAAATTTTGCCAAAAATAATTTCGAAATATCCGGTGGGCAAAAATGCTAAAATCACTTTGCTACGTCGCGGAAAATCTAAAACCGTAACAGTTAAAGTAGCGCGAATGAAGGATGAAGAAGCTAAAAAAGTTGAAGTGAAAATTCCAGAAAAGCGCCAATCTTTTAAGTCTTCCGAGCAAATTTTAGGAATTGGCGTTCTTGAGCTAAGCCTAGGAATTAAAAAAATGCGCAGTCTTGACGCTGGTTTTCAAGGCGTGTTGGTTGCAGAAGTTAATTTAAAATCAGAAGCCGCAACCAAAGGCGTGATGGCGGGGGATATTATTTTATCGGTTAATCAAACTCCTCTTGCTTCAATTGACGAGCTTAAAACTTTGATTGATGAAGGCGGAAAATCAGGCAAAAAAATCTACCTATTCTTACGCCGAGGCAATAGCAATTATGGTGTGGCGCTTAGCGCGAAGTAAAAAAAGTTTATAGGTCCCTGAGCAAA
>CAIUFU010000176.1 GCA_903898475.1 uncultured Alphaproteobacteria bacterium
ATTCAATTCTCGGGCTAGAATCACCCTTCGACAGGCTCAGGGTGACTAAGAGTTGGATAAAAAAAATCCTTGGATCCGCTTTTAAAAAGCAAATCCAAGGATTTTTTATTTTTAGTCTTTCTTAAAAATCCTACTGATCTTGTAAGAATTTTTTGTAACCAGCTTCATCCATCGCATCATCCAAATCAGCAGCATTGCTCATTTTAACTTTAGCAATCCAGCCGTCGGTGTAAGAAGCGTTGTTAACTAATTCTGGTTGAGCACCTAGCGCGTCATTTGCAGCAACAACTTCACCAGCAACTGGAATGTAAACGTCGCTTGCCGATTTAGAAGATTCAACAACTGCGAAAGCAGCGTGTTTTTCATATTTATTGCCAACTTTTGGTAGCTCAACATAATCCAATTCTCCTAGGGCAGAAGCGGCGTATTCGGTGATGCCGATTGTTGCAACATCGCCTTCGATTTTGATCCATTCGTGGTCTTTAGTAAATTTCATAAGCACTCCGTTTTGTTAATTAATTAATAAATGAACTGCGCTGTAGCGAAGCGTAAGCGAGTTATTTTTTTACCGATTTGGTTTTAGCTTCTACGAAAACCGGAGAAGTCAAAACTGCAGGGATTTCACGATCACGAACAACCGCAGAAACTTCGTCACCAACCTTTGCAACAGTTGGGTCGAAATATCCTTGTCCAATTGAAACTTTTAGATTTGGTGAAAATCCACCAGAGCTTAAAACTCCAATTTTTTTGCCATCTTTTCTGATTTCAGTGCCTTCGCGAGCGATACCGCGATCAAGCAATTTAACGCCGATTCTTTTGCGTTTTGCGCCTTCAGCTTTTTCTTTCAAGACTCTTTCTGATCCGATAAAGCTAGTGTTGCTTTTGCTTACAACCCAGCCGATTGCAGCTTCAACAGGTGACGTAGTGTCGTCCAAATCATGTCCGTAAAGTGGGTAGCCCATTTCAAGGCGAAGTGAATCGCGAGCGCCAAGGCCGATTGGTTTAACTTCTGCTTTAGCTGACATGTCGAGCCAGAATTTTGCTGCAGCAGAATTTTTAATTGAAACCTCAAAGCCATCTTCGCCGGTGTAGCCGGTGCGGCTGATGAAAACTTCTTCGCCATTTTTGAATTGGTAAGTTCCAAGATTCATGTAAGGCAACTCAGCTAAATTTCCTGAAGCCAAAAAGCTGTTTAAAACTTCTTCAGCTTTGCCGCCCTGAACCGCGATTAGAGCGCGATCGGCAAGTTCAACAAAAGAAATTCCAGCTGGCAAATTTTGGCGAATCCAAGCGGCGTCTTTTTCTTTGCAGCCGGCATTTAGCACGATGAAAAATTTAGTGTCGGTGATTTTGGTGATGATTAAATCATCAATAATGCCGCCTTCTGGATTGGTCAAAACAGTGTATTTGGCAATAGCCGGAGTGCTTAGCGAAAAATCAGTTGGTGTGATGTGAGACAAGAATTTTACTACTTCCGCACCTTCAGCGATGAATTGTCCCATGTGCGAAACATCGAAAATTCCAACATTGCCAGAGCGAGTCCATTCGTGCTCTTTCAACATGCCATCAGCATATTGAACTGGCATGTCGAAGCCAGCAAATTCTACCATTTTAGCGCCTTGATCGCGGTGAGTTTGGTTTAAAGCTGTAATTTTCATAAATTTTATTTTTGTTATTTAACTGGAGGAACTGTTGGTGCAGCTGGTTCGGCGGCAGTGCCGTCTTTTTCTTGCTGCTCGATAACTTTTTCTAACTCGTTTTTAACTGCTTTGTTAGAAGCGTTTGAAAGTGAGGCGAGAATCAAGCAGTTCAGCATGAAAAGACCAATCATAATCATGGTTACTTTGCTTAAAACGCTGGCTGAAGTTTTGCTCGACATTACAGAATTTAACCCGCCAGAGCCGCCACCAATGCCGCTTAGAGAGTCTCCGTCAGATTTTTGAATTAGTACTAAAATAATTAAAACAACAGCAATGACCACCTGCAAAATTAGCAGGAATAGTTGAAGATTTTCCATTTTTTAAAATAAATTTGATTTGCTAGAAACCCTTGGCTAACAAGAGCCCGTAAGAAGGTCGCGCACCTTAAAAACCAATTTTTATCTCACAAGTTTTTAATGAAAAATTCCCTGCAAAAATCCGGTTTGTCATCCTTGAGTCAAAGGCTCGAAGATCTCGTGAGTTATGGTTGCGGGGTAAAATTTGTGCAATCTTCAATGACGTGCATTAAGCAGGACAGAAAAATTATTTTTGTTACTGATGAAAAAATTTGGAAAAATTGCCAAAAGTTTTTTCCTAAGAATTTTTTAGAAAGCCTTGAAAAGAATCTGATTTTAAAAAATCCAAAAGCTGACGAAAAAAATCTCAAAAAAATTGCCAGTGCTGCTAAAAACTGCGATTTAATTTTAGCCTTGGGAAGTGGCGTGATTAACGATTTGTGCAAATTCACCTCGGCGCAAAAAAATATTCCCTACGCTATTTTTGCTTCCGCCGCATCGATGAATGGCTACCTCTCCAAAAACGCCTCAATCACAATTTTGGGACATAAAAAAACTTTGTCTGCAACTTTGCCAATTGCAGTTTTTTGCGATTTAAAAATTTTAAAAGCAGCGCCGCTTGAGCTTACGAAAGCGGGAATTGGTGATAGTTTGTGTTTTTATTCTTGTTGGTTTGATTGGTATTTATCGCACAAAATTCTCGGCACCAAATTTGACGAAAAACCTTTCGAACTTTTGCGCAAAAAAATGGAGTTTTTTGTCAAAAATTTTCAAAAATTTTCCATTCGCGATGAAGAGTTTTTAAAAATTTTAATCGAAATATTAATGCTGTCAGGGCAGGGAATGACAATGGCAGGAGGTTCTTATCCGGCGAGTCAATCCGAACATTTAATCGCGCATGCCATTGAAATGAAATATCCAAAACTGGCAGAAAAAAACTTACACGGCGCGCAAATTGCGGTGACAACTTTAACCGCGGCGCGACTGCAGAAAAATCTTTTGACGCTAGATTCTGTTCAGTTGCAGCTTGCAGAAGCCTTAGATCTGCAAACCAAAGATGGCAAAAATGTTGAGAAGTTTTTTGGCAAAAAAATTGCCCAGCAATGCCAAAAAGAATACGACCAAAAACTTCTCGAAATTGCAAAAACCAAACCCGCAAATTGGAAAAAAATCAAAACAGAATTGCAAAAAATTCACCTCAACGAATCGCGCCTAAAAGAAATTTTTTCCCATTTTAAAATCAAAACTACGCCAAGATCGTTAGGCCTTTCCAACCAGCAATATCAAGATTGCGTCGAATATGCAAAATTCACCAGAAACCGTTTTACATGCCTTGATTTAGAATTATTTTCTTAAGCCAAGAGAGAAAATATCAATTTTATCGGATAAGGCTCACGAGATCTCTCACTTCGTTCAAGATGACAGTTTGTGTTGAGAGATAATTATCCATAAATGACGTAACCGCGATTTCTCACGGTTTGTAAATAATGCGGTTGTTTTGGGTTGATTTCGATCTTTCTTCTAAGCCTTGTGATTTGCACATCGATGCTTCTTTCGTCGATGCCGCCGCATAAAGCGGATAGGGTTTCGCGAGGTACGGCGTTGCCTTTTTCTTTGCACAAAATGCTTAAAATTTTTGCTTCAGAGTCAGTAATGTGGATGAATTCTTCGCCTTTTTTTAGGCGTAGATCTTGCAGGTTGAATGAAAAATTTCCGAAGGTGCAGATGGTTTCTTTTGGTTGGCTGGTGATGCGTTTTAGAATGTTGTTAACGCGTAGTAATAATTCTTTTGGTTCGAAAGGTTTTGGTAAATAATCGTCAGCGCCAGCTTCTAAGCCTTTAATGCGATCATCAAAATCGCCGCGCGCTGTGAGCATTATGATCGGAATTTTGGAGGTTTGGCGTAGTGCGATGGTGAATTCAACGCCGGTTTCGTTGGGCATCATGACGTCAACAATTAGCAAATCGAATTTTATTGCCTGCATTAGCGACTTGGCTTCGGCAGTGTCTTTGGCAAGTTCCACAGTAAAACCATGTTCGCCAAGAAAGCGGCCGAGTAGGGTGCGAAGGCGAGTGTCGTCGTCGATTACTAAAATATTGTGAGTCATTTTGCCTTTTGAATTAGTTAAGAAGCTTTGGCGATTTCGTCGAATTTTTTCATCTTGGTTAAAAGCTTTTCCAAGCCGTCCAATCTTACCATGCAAGGGCCGTCAGATGGTGCGTTATCTGGGTCTTGATGCACTTCCATAAATACTGCAGCAACGCCAACAGCAACTGCGGCGCACGCCAAAGTTTCTACGAATTCGCGTTGTCCGCCGCTGGTGCTGCCTTGGCCACCTGGTTGTTGAACTGAGTGAGTTGCGTCAAACACAACAGGGCAGCCGGTTTTAGCCATGATTGGTAGGCTGCGCATGTCAGAAACCAAAGTGTTGTAGCCAAAACTCACGCCGCGTTCAGTTAGCATGACATTTTTATTTCCGAAGTGATCCATTTTTTTAACGATATTTGCGGCGTCCCAAGGCGCTAAAAATTGGCCTTTTTTAATGTTAATAATTTTTCCGCTTTTGGCAGCGGCTTCGAGCAAATCAGTTTGACGGCACAAAAATGCGGGGATTTGCAAAATATCAACTTCATCAACTTTAGATAAAATTCGGCAATGTTCTTCATTGTGAATATCGGTGATGATTGGGCAGCCAAATTGTTTTTTTACTTCAGCAAAAATTGGCAAAGTTTTTTCAAGTCCAGCGCCGCGCTCGCCGCCAATGCTAGATCTGTTAGCTTTATCAAAAGATGATTTATAGATGAATTGAATGCCAATTTTGTCGCAAATTCTCTTGATGTTTGAAGCCATCATCAAACTGTGATCAAGTGATTCGGTTTGGCAGGGACCTGCGATTAAAACAAAAGGAAGATTATTAGAGATTGTAATATTTTGAACCGAAATAATACGCATGTGAGTTGATTAATTGAATTAATTTGAAACTTTTTCGACCCCTAACTAACTCCGTTTTACTCAAAACTCAAACAATAATTCCCTCTTTAAATAAATGTTTTCTAAGCCAATCAGTCTTGTACTAGTTTATGTAATTACGATTATTAACATAGTCGTTTTAGCCTCGCCATTATTGGCTGTAATTGTTCCATTCGTTCATGTCGATAATAACGCTGTCATCATTGAGCATGCACTTTTTCAAAAAATAAAATTCGGATTTTTACTGCTCTGTTTCATCGTCAGTTTTTTGATGCTGATCTATTTGGTGTTAGATTTTTTATTCGGATTTTCTGTTCGCACTTCGCTCAAAGGTTGTACTCGCTACGAAAAAATTAAGGATTACGACTTTCTCACCGATCTTTTTAACCAGGTAAAAAGCAAGTTCGGTCAAAAAAATGTGAAGCTTTACATCAAGAATTCGGAAGAGATTAACGCTTACGCTATCAGCAGTTTGGGCAGTCGCGCTATCGTTTTAACCAGCGGCATTATTAATCATTATTTAAATGAATGCCCAGATCCGAAAAAGTTTTTATATGCTCTGCGCAGCATCATCGGCCATGAAATGTCGCATTTGGTGAATAAAGATTTTCTACCAACTTTTCTCATCATCACCAACCAAAAAATCACTAATCTAGTTTCAAAGCTGCTTTTTATCATTTTCAACTTAGCCACTCGCGCCGTAAGTATGATGCCGTTTGGTGGCAGAACTTCGTCGCAATTAATGCGTGATTCTTATTCGGTAATAAATTTTGCCGTCACCTTTTTTAACCGCTTTGTCGTTTACAATATTTACGAATTTTTGCGCCGCACGCTTTCACGCTCAATTGAGTTTCGTTGCGATCGTCAATCGGCTAAAGCCTTTGGTGGCAAGAGCATGGCGCTGGCTTTGTCGATGCTTGGTGAAAGCGGTTACTACACGATTTTTTCAACTCACCCAAAAACCAAATCAAGAATGGCGCGAGTAGAAAATATCAAAATTTCTGACGCGATTGTGAAGCCGCAATTCTTTGATTCTCTCTCTAATTATTTTGCGCTGATGTTTTTGATGGTGATCTGTTTGTACTTCGCGAAGCAGGCCAATGTTGATTATTTTGTGCGTATATACTTGCAAGATCATGAAGTAGTTAATCGCAAAGTTGCGGCCCTGTGGCATTTAATTTCACGACTTTTTTAAATGAAAAATTTTTCAACTCTTTCGGAATTAATTGGCTTTCAGGACTCTAATTTCAAGAATCCAAACGCTTTTAATTTTAAAGAAAAAGGTCAGATGCGATCTTTTTCCAATCAGGAATTTAGTGAAAATATTTTTCATTTTGCCTGTGGATTGCGAGAGTTGGGTTTGCAAAAAAATGACAGTTTTGCAATTTTTTCTTACCAAAATCCGATCTGGTTAATTGCTGATTTCGGCGCTATTCTGGCTGGCGCAACCACGGTTCCGATTTTTCACAATATCTCGAAAGAAAATCTGCTTTTTGAAATTTCAGATGCTTCGGTGAAATATATTTTCTGTGACAGTTTGGAATTTTTTGAGACGATAAAAAACCAAAATCTCGATTTAAAAATCATCACTTATGGTTTTACCAAAGAAAACTCGATCAGTTTCGAAGACTTGATTTTACAGGGCAAAAAGGCTGCCGAAGAAAAAAAATACGACTTTGAAGCGATGCAAAAAATTGCAACGCCGCAAGATATCGCGACAATAATTTACACTTCAGGAAGCACCGGAAGGCCGAAAGGCGTTGAGTTGACGCATCTAAATTTAGTCTCGCAAGTTAAGGCAACTGCAGAATTTTTTGCGCTTTCCGAAAAAGATGTCGCTCTGTCATTTCTGCCACTAGCCCATATTTTTGAACGCATGGTGACGATGTTTTATATTTCGCGTGGCGTTTCAATTTATTTTGCCGATGACGTAAAAAATGTGGCAAATGCCTTAAAAGAAATCTGCCCAACCTTGCTTACCAGCGTTCCGAGAATGTTGGAAAAAGTTTTTATCTGCATCAGAAATGGCGTTTATTCAGCTAATGGTTTAAAAAAATCCTTGGGGCAAAAAGCTTTAAAACGTGCTTTAACCAAAGATCCAGAAGCTCCACTAAACTTCTTCGACAAGATTTACGATTTGATAATTTTTAAAAAATTTCGCGCTGCTTTAGGCGGAAATGTTAGAATGATAATTTGCGGTGGAGCTGCTCTTTCTTCAGATTTGGAGCGCTTCTACAAAAATATCGGAGTCAATTTATTTTGTGGTTACGGCATGACTGAAACGTCACCCGTGATTGCGGCAAATTACGACAAGGCGCATAAAATTGGCACTGTCGGCAAGGCATTTCCTAATGTGGAATTAAAAATTGCAGCTGACGGCGAGCTAATTGTTTCGGGCCCAAATGTGATGCGTGGCTACAGAAACCAACCAGAAAAAACTGCCAAAATGATCGAAAATGGTTGGCTCAAAACCGGCGATTTGGCGAGCATTGACGAAGAAGGATTCGTTAAAATTATCGGCCGCAAAAAAGAACTATTTAAAAACACTAACGGAAAATATGTCAGCCCAGTTCCAATCGAGCAAAAAATTATGCAGAGTTTGGGGTTTTTATTGGGCGCGATTGTGATTGCGGAAGGTAAAAAATTTACCTCAGCAATTTTATTTCCTGATTTTGAAATGCTGAAAAAAACCAAAGAAAAATTTGCTTTTGCGGGAAGTGATGAAGAGTTTTTGAAGTCGGAAGCGCTGCAAAAATTCGTGCAAAATGACATTGCCAAAACAAACGAAACTCTAGATCACTGGGAACAAGTGCAGAAATTTCATATTGGCTTGGATCCAATATCTATCGAGTCTGGCGATGTTACGCCTTCGATGAAATTGAAGAGAAGTGTTTTGGAATTGAAGTTCAAAGAAGTGATTGACGGGTTTTACAAAGAGTAATTGTTTTAGGGAGTATGGCCTTTATTGTTAGCTGTAAATTTGCTAACAAAGTTTTGCCAAGCGCTTGGAGTTTCTGATTTTTTGCTTGTTGCTTTTGCATTTTCAACATCTCGTGTCCCTGGGTTTATCTCTTTGTTTTCCGCCGTTCCCGGCAATACAACTCCGTAATATCCTGCATCTACATATTTTGCGAATTCTGGTCTATCCATGACGGCGGAGAGCATTTGAGAAGCAATTCTATCGGCTGTGCGAAAAGTTAGGCCAGAATTTGAAATTGTTGATGGATTAGCCAGAGATGAAATGAAAAGTTCGTACTCCTCAGGACTAATTTTTGCCAACAACTCTTTCAATTGATCGTGGGAGTAGGTTGCAAAAAACAAGGAACGCAGATTTTCAGCTTCAGATTCGCTAGCGCCGTAATCTTTAATATGGGAGTCAGTAATATCAGTTGCGGTGTAAATAACGTCACCCGGACGCATTCTTGATTTGGGGAGCAAGCCGCTTTTCGTCATCCAGTCCATTCGTTTTAAATCTTCTTTGAAAAAAATTTGTCCTGGAACAGTCATGGCTACACGACCATCGGAGTGAGTCATGTCTCTAATGGATTCCAGAAAGCCATCGCGCTTTTCGGCTGTGGGGATGTGTGACAAGCAGCCATATAAAATTAAACTTAAGTCAAAAGATTCTCCTTCGCCAAGAATATGACTTAGATCTTGCGGATCTAGTTTTGGACTTCCTAGTAAAAATTTTATTCTTAAATTATCTCTTTGATGAGCGCCGCAATCTTCTATTAGTGGTTCTTCACCAATTTCTTTTTCGGCGCCTTCAATAAAATCACTTTCGTATAAACTACGATCATCCTCGCTAGATTGTTTTAATGCAGGAAATTTCGGCATTCTTTTTCTAAGAGAATCAACTTTATCCGCGGCTTTATTTCTAGCATATTCTAGCGCATAATCCTCAGTGAAGAGCTGACCTTCTAATTGACAGGCTTCTATAAAAGCTTCTCTAATAGTTTCTTGGTATTTTGCTCTTAAAGCTGCATAGTCGGGCATGCTTGGAAAGCCATCTGCTACCTTGCGCTTTTCGAAGAGTTCTTCGCCATATTGCTTTTTTAGGGCAGCGGCATTTGGGTCAAAATCAACAAAGATATCTGAAAGATTATCAGATGTTTCTTCTGGTCTCTTTGGACGAGAGAGTTTTCTTCCTACGACTTCTCCATCTTTCTTGTTTGGCAGTTCCGCACCATACACTTCTGAATCATCGTCTTTAGGAAAATCTTGTTCGTAAAGTTTCTTTAAATCTTCGTCATACCGATCTTCTTGTTTTAAGAATTCATGATCTCTTTGGCGCGCTTGATAGATTCTCTCTCCATAAATCTCTTTTAAATCATCAACATATTCTTGGGGCAGGCGTGGGTGGGTTAATTTTGATTTGTAAGAATCAACGCCACTTCTAACAATATCGTAAGATGTAACTTCTAATGTGATTCCGTAGGGTTTAAGTCTGTCGGCAAGATCAATCCAAATTTCTAAAGCTCTACCATCGCCAGAGCCAAAATCTAAGGCTTTTACGGTTATTGGCTTTAATTGATCGGTTAGTTTCGCAAGTTGTTCCTTACGAGATTTCTCGTTTTCTTCTTTTCTAGCTTCTTTGAATTTAGCCTCAGTTACTTTTTTATAGTTTGTAACTCTGGTAAAAATTGACGGCAGTAGTGAAGTTAGGGATCGATCAACAACAGCTTTTTCTCCAGGAATTACGAGTATATCCGGTGCAAATTTTTGGTGAAAAGCGCTCGTTTCTCCGAGTTTTGAACTATAGCGAATCTCATAAACATCTCTCGTATGCTCTAATGAGGAAGCCTTTTCAAAATTTTCGGCTGTTACTTGTGAGGGAATGATTGCTTCTGGTAAACTTTCTTTCTTAGGCTTTCCCTTTTTCTTTTGTTTTAATGCGCGGCCTGTTCCAGCTCCATGGGAGCTACTTGAGATACCACTTCCATGTGAAGTATCGATATCAGAATCACTAGACTTTTCATTTGCAGCTTGCTGTTCTTCTAATAGGCCATGTACATCTGCCTTAACTTTAGGGTCTGCTTCTTGATTTACTGGGTTTATTATCATCTCGAAACTTAAAAAATGAAATTACAAAGCTTAAATAAAGACTATAAGCTATTTACCAACGTGGTGGTATTTGGTGCGATTCTAATCTCGTTTCTGATTTTATTTTCTTCTTACCGAAGCTTTTATATCAGCTCGAAATCTGCTATCAGAAGCACTGCGCACAAAATTAATCAGCAGTTGGGTGAGTCTCTGAATTATGTAGAAAATATTTCGAACTTTATTGGAAACCAGATTTTAGAAAAGCGTGACGCAAACAAAGAAAATGTCGCGAAAATTCTGCTTAACAGTCAACCAAAAATCGATCAAAAGTCGCAAGATATCTTCACTTGGACTCTTTTCGATTATATTAACCTCCAAGATCAAGTAATTGCTAGTAGTTTGCAAGGAGCTTTAAAAGAGCCGATTCTTGTCACCAAAGAGAGAAGATCTTGGATTGTCGATTCCAAAAAACAGCCGTGGAAATTGCTGTCGTCAAAAGTTGATTTTGGTATTGTCAGCAACGAAAAAATCATCCCATTCGGTTTTGGTATTACCAAGAAAAACGGCGCGGCAGCCGGAATAATTTCTCTCGGTGTCAATGTTGAAAAGTTGCAAAGAAAGCTAGAATCAATTGCTGCCAATTCTTACGAAACCTTTGCTGTTATTGATCGCAGCGGCTCGATTGTATTTACATCAAACAATTTTGACAAAAAAAATATCGACTCATTAGTTTCAGATTTTCAAAAGTTAAATCTGCATCAGGGCTTCTTCAAATTGAACGACGATAATTTTTATTATCAGTTAAATGAGTCTTATCAGTTCAAAATAATAGTTGGCGTAAATCATAAATTATTTTGGTCGCGACTTTGGGAAGACTTTATTCCTAAGGCTCTAAATACGCTTTATCTGACAATTTTTTTCTTGATTTTGCTTTATTTCTTCAGAGCAAAACTGCTCAAACCCGTAGTCAACCTTGCCAAAACTGCCAACGATATTTCTCAAGGAAAATTAGATGCTTTGGTTCCGGTAACAGACATCGCTGAAGTCAATTTACTCGCGGCTTCAATCAATAAAGTAAAAGAGTTTTTAATCAAAGAAGAGGCGCTAAAACAAAGCCTCAAAAAAGGCAAAGAAACGGCAGAAAGTGAAAATCACAACAAAACTGAATTTCTAGCCTCTACTGCTCACGAGTTAAAAAATATGTTGGCTGGAGTTGTTGGTTTGGGCGAGCTGTTAAAATTAAATTTAACGCAAAGAAATGCCTCAGCCGACATTGCTGAATTGCAAGAAAGAGAAGATGAAAACATCTCGTGGATCATTGATATTGTAAGGCTTGGTGAAGAGTCGCTAATTTTTGTCAATGATATTTTAGACGTCAATCAAGCGCAAACCGGTGAGTTTAAAATTGAAGAAGCAGAGTTAGTCGATCTGCAAGATATTACGCTGCGCTCAATCAAACTGATGAAAACCCGCGCGATGCATGAGGGAAAAAACATCATTACCAATATTGATAAAAATTTGAGCAAAAAATTTATCACCTCAAATCTCGATCCAAGAAGAGTTAAGCAAGTGATTGTCAACATCATCAGCAACTCAATCAAATACAGCCCTGAAAGCAGCGAGATCAAAATTAATCTCGATTATTTAACCTTTGACGAAACCACTAAAATCAATGAAGCAATTGAGTTGGGTATTAAAGGCAGTGACGATATTAACGACACAAGAAAAGAATACTTATTGTTAGCGCTTCAGGCCAAAAGAGAAAAACAAGAAAGCCGCGTTTGCATTGAAATCGAAGATCGTGGTTTCGGCATGGATGAAGAAGAAATCAAAATCGCCTCAAAAAAATATGGCACGATCAAGCATGATTTAACCAAGAAAATTGATTCGACTGGCTTGGGTTTGCCAATTGTAAAATATTTAGTCGAAGCCCAAGGCGGATTGTTCGAAATTGACTCTGAGAAAGGCAAGGGAACTAAGGTGAGAATTATCTTCTAATTTTGTCGAAAAATCGCGATTTTCAATTTTTCGACCCGCGCTAAATAAGGGTAAAAGCTAATTTTCCACAGCTGTGGAAAATTCATTCTCGGTGTCACTCCGTCGAATGACGGGGTCCACTGTGATGCAAACTCAAAAGTAAAAATAGGAACTAGAAAGTACTGCAAGATGGACTCCATCATTCGACGGGGTGACACTGAGGGTGGTTGAAGCTAGTTCATTTTTGGTTTTGCAAGATTCCTACAATCGAATCGGTAATTTTTTTCAGCTCAGATTTCTTAATATTTAGCGCCGGCATGGTGTAAATACATCCTGCAAAAGGGCGCAAGAAAACTCCGTCCGCAACAAATTTTTTACGCAAATCTAACATCTTTTCAAAGCCACCTTCAATTTCTACCACACCAACGGCGCCAAGCACGCGCACATCTTTAACATTTTTTAAATTGCGGCATTTTTCTAATTCTTTTTTTAAGAAAGCTTCATTAGCTAAAACTTTTTTCTCGTAATTTTCACTTTCAAATAAATCCAGCGAAGCATTGGCAGCGCTTGCCGCCAGTGGATTTCCCATAAAAGTTGGGCCGTGCATTAAAGCTAAATCAAGCGAGTTGCCCAAGAATTTTTTAAAAATTTCTTCTGAAACCAAAGTTGCTGCCAAAGTCATGGTGCCGCCAGTTAAGGCTTTTCCTACCACTAAAATATCGGGAGAAATGTCAGCGTGATTAATCGCAAATTTTTTGCCGGTGCGGTAAAATCCAACTGCACATTCGTCAGCAATAAAAAGAACTTCGTGTTTTTTGGCGATTAAAAAAATCTGCTGCAAAATATCTGCGTCGCCAAAACGCATGCCGCCAGCGCATTGAATTAGTGGCTCAACAAAAATTCCGGCTAAAATATTTTTATTTTTACGAACAAAATCTTCAAAAGCGTTGAGGTCATTTTGGTTTTGCGGCAAATCTAGCGAGAAATTTTGCAGCAAAATTTTCTCAAATTTTTGATGCATTCCCGAATTTAAATCGGCAAGAGACATTGCGCCCGTTGTGTCGCCGTGATAAGAATTTTTAAATGAAATGAATTGGGTCTTTGAAGATGCGCCAGAATTAATGTGAAATTGCCAGCAAATTTTCATCGCAACTTCAATGGCAGTTGAGCCCGAATCTGAAAAAAACACCCGATCCATTTTAGCAAATTGGCACAGGCGGTAAGCCAGTTTGTAAGTTTCGTCATTAGCAAATCCGGCGAGCATAATGTGGGGCAAAATTTTTGCCTGACGCACTAATTCTTTAATAATGTGAGGGTGGCTGTAGCCGTGTGCCATGCTCCACCACGACGAAATTCCGTCGATTAAAACTTGGCCGTTTTTTAAGAAAATTTTTGAGCCACGTGCGCGCTCAACTTCAAGCTGGGGCAGGTGATTTTGCATTTGGCTGTAAGGTAGCCAGATGTGATTGGCACCCTGATTAATCATGGTTTTCGACTATTTTTGTGGCAAGCGCCGTCCAGTGACTTTGGGGAAATTTGTCGCTTAATTTTTGAAAAGATTTTTTGCCTTCGTCTTTCAAGCCAAGTTTGTAGTAAATTTCGGTAATACGAAAATAGGCTTCCGGCACTTGATTGGTATAGCGATAGCGCGCAATCACATCGCGAAAATTGTCAATTGCGCCAATGTAATTTTGGGTTTTTATTTGGTAGCGACCAACCGACATTTTAGCGCCTGCCAAATGCTCGTCGATGAAAGAAAGTCTTTCTCGGGCGTCAGAAGCGTGCTCATCAGAAGGAAAGCGCGCAATTAATTCGCGAAAAACAAAAGAGGCTTGCTGCGTATTATCTTGCGCACGCTCGATGCTAGGAATTTGGTTGTAGTAAGACAGGCCCTTCATGTAGAGCATGTAGGGCACATATTCGCTGGAGGGATTGAGGCGTAAAAAATCATCAACGTTTTGCAATAATTTGGTGTAAATTTCTTCTTTGTAGCGAGCGTAAATTGCCATGCTTTGGCCTTTAATCGCCCATTTTGAAAATGGAAAATCGCTGTCGATTTTTTCAAAAGCATCGGCCGCCTCAGAGTAACTTTTATCTTTAAGAAATTTTGCAGCTTTAGTATAGGCAAGCTCAGCGCTATTTTTTTCTTCGGCTTTTTTAGCGCAGGAAAAGGTCAGGGTGAGAGCTAAAATGAAGAGAAGTTTTTGGATGGTTTTCATTATTTTCTAATAGTTACACTTAACGCATGCGCCTGCAAACCTTCGCACTGAGCCAGAGTTGCAGTGGCTTTGGCCAATTTTTTGAAAGATTTTTCATCGCAAGAAATCAGCGAGATTCTTTTTAAGAAATCAAAAACAGAAAGCCCGCTAGAAAATTTTGCCGATGCAGATGTTGGCAGCGTGTGACTTGGCCCTGCCATGTAATCGCCGATGCTTTCGGGAGTGTAATTTCCTAAGAAAATCGCGCCGGCATTTTGAATTTTTGGCAAGAATTTTTCCGCGTTTTTAGTGGCGATTTCCAAATGTTCAGGTGCGATGAAATTGGCTAAATGAGAGGCGTCGTCGAGATTTTTAATCACAAAAATTGCAGAATTTTCTAAAGATTTCTCAATAATTGCAGCGCGTGGTAAATCATTTTTTAAGCAAGAAATTGCTGCCGAAACTTTCAGCGCAAAATCTTGATTGTCAGTGACGATGAAAGCCTTGGAATCAGGCCCGTGTTCAAGTTGTGAAAGAGCGTCGGCAGCAATCCAATCAGGATTATTATTTTTATCGGCAATAATGGTGACATCAGTTGGCCCTGCGATCATGTCGATGCCGACTTCGCCGAAGAGAATTTTTTTGGCAGTGGCAACAAAAGAATTTCCCGGACCAACAATTTTATCAACTTTGGCAACTGTTTTGGTGCCAATTGCCAAAGCAGCAATTGCTTGGGCTCCGCCGATTTTGTAGATTTTTTTTATACCGCAAAGTTTGGCGGCAAATAAAACTGCCGGATTAATTTTGCCGCCTGAGGTTGGAGCGCAAATGCTGATTTCGCGAACGCCAGAAACTAAAGCTGGAACCGCTGACATTAAAACTGAACTCGGGTAAGAAGCGGTGCCACCGGGCACGTAAACTCCGACTGATTCAATGGCGCGCCACAGATTTCCTAGTTCAACGCCAGCGCTGTCTTTAAAACGAAAATCTTTGGGCAGTTGTTTTTGGTGGTAATTTTTAATGCGAGTGAAGGCGAGTTTTAGGGCGTCTTTTACTTCTTTTGTGACGAGTTTTTCGGCGGCGTTAATTTCTTTTTCGCTGACTAAAAAATCTTCAGCCTTTTTGAAAGTTGCTTTGTCGAATTTGTTGGAGTAGGAGATTAAAGCTTTGTCGCCGTTTTTGCGGGTGTTTGCGATAATTTCGCTGACGGTTTTGGTGACGTCTAAATCGGAAGTTTGGGCTTGGGTTAGAAATTTGTAGAAGTTTGATTTTTCTGCGCCGGCGAGGTTTGCGCTGATTCTATTTTCGATTAAAAAGATTTTCATTTTTATTTAATTTTTTGTCCCACTTTAATGCCCAATTTCTCAACCAATCCGCCGTTAATTTCTAACACTTTTTTTACCTTCACATCAGAAGAAATAATGTCGAGAGAGTAAGGTTGAGCGTTGGTGCTAATGCTGGCAATTACGTTATCTTCATCGATAAAAATCATGTCGAGAGAGATGCGGGTATTTTTCATCCACATCATAATTACCTGACTTTTTTTGAAAGGAAAAATCATGCCGAAATTTTGTGGTAGTTCGTCTAAATTCATTAGGCCGTACATTTTTTTCTCTTCTGAGTCGGCAATACTAACTAAAAATTCTGAGACTAATTTTTGGTCTAAATCAAGAATCTGCAATTTCACATTGTAGTTTTGAGGATCGCGATTAAATTCTAAAATCTCCTTGGCATCAATGTTTTGAGGTGCTCGCAAGATTACAGCAACTACTGCAACGCAGGTAAAAATAACAAAAGTGAAACGTTTCAAATCAAATTTTCTGGCAATTTTTTTCATGATGCTAGGTTGTGAAAGTTTGTTTTTTGCAAATTGCAATGATGCTGCGGCAGCACAAAAATCAAAGCGCGAGAGCCCAACCAGAATAAGATCTGACATAATCGACATCAAGAGAAAATCTGAAACTGTTGACTTCATCAGCAATGTTGTCGTTGAAAAAGACGATAGCAGTTTGTTGGCGCAAAAAATGACGGTGCTCTACAACGAAAAAAGTGAGGGTCAGCAGGCGTCAATTAAAAGAATTAATGCCAAAGAAAATGTTAAAATCTTTAGCGAAGAATTTATCGCCAGTGGTGATTTTGGCTATTACGACCCAAGCAAAGATATTTTTGTTTTGGAAAAAAATGTGATCGTGAATAACGGCACTTCAATTGCTAGCGGCAATAAATTTATTTACAGTTTGGTGACTAAAAAAGGCAATTTCATTGGCGGCAAAGACGAAACTTCCATTACCGGAAATGGTGGCGATAAACGAGTCGTGGTTGTGATTGGTAATGATTTGCAGGATCGCAAAAAACAAACAAAAAAATCAAAAAATGAAGAAAACCCTCAGCGTTAGAAATTTAGAAAAATCCTACGGTAAGAAAAAAGTTATTCGCGATATTAGCTTAAAAATCTCACAAGGTGAAGTGGTTGGTTTGCTTGGTCCCAATGGCGCCGGTAAGACCACTTGTTTTTACATGATTGTTGGTCTGGTTGATGTGAGTTCGGGCCATATTTTTATTGATCAAGTTGATGTAACCAGCATGCCAATGTATCAGCGCGCGCGCTTGGGTGTTAGTTATTTGCCGCAAGAGGCTTCGATTTTTCGGGGCATGAATGTGGAAGATAATATCTATTCGATCCTTGAAATTTCTGAAGCCAATGTGGTGAAACGCAAAGAAAAATTGGAAGAGTTGCTCGAAGAATTTTCAATTACTCACATTAGAAAATCTCACGCTTTGTCGCTTTCGGGCGGTGAAAGAAGACGGGTTGAAATTGCGCGTGCTTTGGCGACTAACCCTTCATTTATTTTGTTAGATGAGCCTTTTGCAGGGGTTGATCCAATTGCGGTAAACGATATTAGACAGATGGTGGGTCATTTAAAAAATCGTGGAATTGGTGTTTTGATTACCGATCACAATGTGCGCGAAACCTTATCAATTGTCGATCGCGCGTACATTGTTTATGATGGAACAATTTTGGC
>CAIUFU010000177.1 GCA_903898475.1 uncultured Alphaproteobacteria bacterium
CGGCCTACCTGGTGATCGCCTGCAAATGCGTGACGGCGTGCTTTACATTAATGACGAAGAAGTAAACAAAGCCTTTGATGGAACTTTCGTTGATCTTGATGCGACTCCTCCAGTTGATATTCAGAAGTTTTTAGAAACTTTACCGGAAGGAAAAGTGGTGCAAACTCTCGATCAAAATCCGAACTCGCCGCAAGATAATACCGGAATTTTTGAAGTGCCGCAAGGTCACTATTTCATGATGGGAGACAATCGCGACAATTCGCAAGACAGTCGTTTCTTAGCGCAAGTTGGCTATGTTCCAGAAGAAAATTTGGTTGGACGCGCCGCCCTGATTTTCTTTTCTAATGCAAAACCAACTTGGCAATTTTGGACTTGGCCAACATCAATTCGCACGCAGCGACTTTTACAAAAAATTTAATTAGATGAATCCGAACTTTAAAAAATTCTGCACTCACATTTTGCACAATTTTAACAATGAAAATTTGTTGGAAGAGGCTTTGACGCATCCAAGCCTTTCTAAAGAAAATAAGAAAAAACCTAATTACCAACGCCTCGAATTTTTGGGCGACAAAGTTTTGAGTTTGGTGATTGGCGAATGTCTGATGAAAAAATATCCAAATGAAATGGAAGGTGATCTTTCTAAGCGCCAAGCCGGCTTGGTTTCGGGCGAAGCCTTGGCAGAAATCGCTTTAAAAATTGGTTTGGATGAAGTTTTGCAGGTGAGTCGCGGTGAAAAAAATCTCGGCGGCACCACCAATAAACGCAATTTAGAAAATGCTTTGGAAGCCTTAGTTGGCGCGATTTATCTCGATTCAAATTATGAAGGTGCTAGAAAATTTATTCTTAATTTCTGGAATGATTTTTTAGAAAAAAATGTCACGCCCCCCAAAGATCCGGTTTCAGAATTACAAGAATTAGTGCAGCTAAAATCTAAACAATTACCCCAATATTTAACCGTGAAATCCGGTGGCAGCGATCACTCTCCGCTCTTTATTTCAACCGTTAAAATCGAGCATGAAAATCTTGAATTTAGCGCTGAGGGAAAATCGAAAAAAGAAGCTCAGAAAGAAGTTTCCAAAATCGCTTTAGAACATCTTTCACATTTAAATTATCGCTAGTGACCACCCTTCAAGAACAACTTTTTGATCAATCTTTTGAGATTGAAAATCTTACAACTGCTGAGGAAAGAACTGCAGCCTTTGAAACACTTCACCGCTTAATCGAGGCAGGAATTGCTGATTTTTCATTAACCGAAGAAGATAGTAATCTTGCCGCCACCTTAATGACTTGCACCAAATTTGACCAAGATGCCACAGCAAAACTTTTGATCTCAAAAATAAATTTTGATGCCTTAGAGCCAATAAATCATTACGAGATGCTGACCGTCGTTGCCAATATGACAACAGCGACATTTGTTGATGGCAAATCGCCCAGCGTTGAAATTGTCCGATGTCTGCTAGAATCTGGGTGCAGTGTCACAGCAACAAATTCTGGAAAGGATGCCATACAATATGCCTCACAACAGCTTAGCACATTGAGCTCCACAAGCACGCAAAAAGCCGCCAATACTACCGAGATAGTTAAATTGATAGTTGGCACCAAAAAGGCGCTGCAGTTGGAAGATGATTTGGCTGACTTCACAATTTTTATGCTTAACGCCGAACTGATAAAAACCGGTGATCTCGAGCATAAAACTGTTTTTCGCGATGAAGGCAAAATGATTGCGGCTTTGCTTGCCTACGATACCGATGCCGAAAAGTTAGCTAATATCTGCGCCAAAATTAACGCGGAATATGCCACTGAAATTACCTCAGAAAAAATAGAAGCTGCCCGCCCTCCGGCAATAGAGGTTGACGAAGATCTCAACCAAAAGTTGGAAAAACTAGTATTAGCAAAACCCGCGCCAGGACCTTCTTTGTGGCAGCTTTGGATGAATGGAGCAAGTGTTAGTCCTGCTGCTAGCCCAATCGCCACTAATATAAAAACCGCCACAAAAGACTCTCAGAGTAAGTAACTAAAAATGCGCTTGAAGCTTTAATCTAAAAAATCTATCTGCTTCAACCCACAATTGTATCAAAGCTAATTTTTACCTTTTGAAAAATTTTCTAAGAACCCGTCCTAAGTCTTTGACTTATTAAAAATCCTGAGCCAATCCTTTGTCATCAATAACAAGGGAGGTTCATGAACAAGAAAAAATA
>CAIUFU010000178.1 GCA_903898475.1 uncultured Alphaproteobacteria bacterium
CCGCGGGCGGCGGCGCCGGCTTCCGCGGGCCCGTGGGCAACAGCTCTGCGGCGGCGGCGGCGGCGGTGGCGGACGTCCTGGACTGGGACGACGCCGCAGCGGAGTGGCGCCCGCGGCTCCGCAACGTGTCGTGCCTGGTCGTGAAAATGACGTCCATGGCCGGGGGCAACACGCTGGTGGTGTGCAGCCGGCGGGACGGCGAAGGTTCCGGGTCCGACGCCGCGGGCACCGTCGAGCTGAACGGCTCCGCCCGCATGCACGTGCTGACGTCGACTTTCCTGGCCGTGTCCACGGCAGCGCCCGACTCGGCCGCTGCCGGTGGCGGCGGTGGTGGTGGTGGTGGTGGCGGCGGCGGCGGTGGAGGCGGCGGCGGTGGTGGAGGTGGTGGTGGCGCATCATTTGATTCTTCAGCTACTTCTTTAGATCCACCTTCTGTGTTTTCCTCTTCTTGATCCAAACCTTTACCACCAGCGTCAGGTCTTTCCACAGTCTCATCCTTAGGTTCATCTTTTGGAGCTTCGTCTTTCGGCTTCTCTTCAGGCTCAACATCGCCGCCTTCTTTCTTAGCTGCAGCTGGTGGAGCATCAGGTTCTTTGTTTTTTCCACTATCGTCACCTTCATTGCTGGAAGTGGTTGAGTCAGGGCCTTTAGAATTTTCGCTTTCATCGGCACCTTCTTCTTTGTCATCATCCTCATTCTCATCACCTTCTGCTATTGATTCTAAAGGTGTTTTCTTGCTGCTATCAGTTGTATCAGGCTGTTTACTAGAAGATGTGGTATCTGGTTGTTTTGAATTCTCACTAGTTGCTCCTTCATTACTATTCTTACTCTCATCTGCCGGAGGAGCATCATCGCCACCTTGTCCTGCAACACTCTTACCTTTATTGCCCGCCCTATTGGCAGCAGATTTCGCCATTTCTCCACCTTTTCTAAGCGCCTTGACTCCGTGTTTTTTGAGCGCACCCATCCCGCGTTTTTGAATGGCTTGCATGCCTTTCATCATTCTGCTGGCCATTTTACCGGCTCCGGCAATATCGCTGCTCAAGGTAGCGCCACCAACAAGTGCCGTGGCGAATTCAGAAATCTTATCAAGAAACTGCAAGAAAATAAACATCAGCAGCGCTGCTTTGGTAATAGTTGCCAGCTTTTCCTGAGTCATTGAAGCTAATACCGGCAGGCCGATTCCCAAAACTTCTAAACCGTGGAAAGTGTTGATACTAGCTGTTCTGAAGATGCAGTAAATACTAGTGCTATTGCCACTGTCGTTGATTTTTCCGTTAGCGATAGGGTCAATAATCAAAACATCCTCCAATGAGCTATTGTCACAAATAATCTTCTTTGGCGCCTGTTTACCGTCGCCACTGAATCTTACCTCACCAATGATAGCATGATCAAAAATTGCAATAAAGACACCAAGATAGGCAAATAGCACCATTGGCTGCAAGCTTAAGCCTAATATCTGCTTCCACCATCCACTAAAAATACCTTTGGTGCGGTTAAACATGGCGCAGGTGATGGTGATTGGCGACACGTACAGCAACAAGATCACCGCGGTGGTTGAAAGTAGGAAAATATGCAGCGACCTCACCGTAATCATAATCATTACGAAAGCCATGAAGAACGAGGCGACAACGAAAATGATGCCCGCGCCAAAATCTAAGAACCCGCCCAAAATCATGAAGATCAAATTCGGAACCGAAACTTCCGGTCCGTAGCCTAAAGCGCGAGCCATTTTGCAATCAAGAGTGTCCCAAATTCTCAGATATTCTTGGCCCGGAGCATAAGCCGGATTATCGTAGTCGTTCTTATCAGCGTAGTTAAATCTTGGAAATTGGCAGCCATCTAAAGTAGTCGGATCGCCCGACTCATCGAGCCTAAAGGCCAGCTCCGACATCGCCCCTGAAAAACCCAGAACGCCGTTCAAAAAGCCAGATTGCCATCCGGTTCCAACTGCAAAATACATTACCAGACCAATCTTGACCAAATAGCTCATCAGGGCTTTTTTGTTGAATGAATCAACTTTTGGCACGCCCATTAAAATTGAATAACCAAAGGCAGTGATGGAAATTATTAAACCTATCTTAATTGCGCTTTGGAGATTTTTTTGGATTTTTACGAAGAAAGAATCGCCGAAAATTGAATCTACAACATCCCCTTTTTTATAAATATAACCTTCACCACTAACGCAAACCCCACTATAGTTTGGCACTTCACCTGCTTTCTTACATTTTGTGGTACCAGCCTTATTCAAAAAAAGATTTTCCATGGTTTCTTTGAAGCACTGAGCCATCGGTGCTGAGAAGTTTCTGGTATTGACCGGAACTAGCTGCGAAGTATAGCCATAAACATTTTGTGAGTCACCTTTGAGGTCTTTGCAAGCACCGGAAATAAAGGCACCACTTAAATTACTAGAATAAATATAAGGCAAAATTGGCAGCTTTGAACAGTGATTCATGAACTGGCAATAGTTATTCACTTGCGCACCATCACTAACATCAGAGCTTATATCTTGGGTTTCAGTACCGCCGCCAAGCAAATGATTGTAGGGGCAAAGTGAGAAAGTTTTAGCGCAGGCGTAATTTGGCTGGTTAATACTTGTGTAAACTTCAAAGGTGGTGTCAGCGATGGTGCAAGTTGAGCCAATCTCACAGAATCTATATTCGTACTTCCCAAGAGCACCGCCAATCCCAGTTTTGTTTTCGATGCAAATTGCTTTCTGACTTCTGGCCTTACAACAATCATAAGCCCTTTGAGTATCTTCATTGATGCCGCCCGATAAAAATCTATAGCAGGCAAAAACTGGTGCGCTGCCGCCCGAACCCGTCATGTAATATCTTTGCTTGTCTGATGTGTAACCTAAATATTTGGTTCTTAGTGATTTTTCTGACGACCATGGATTATCGCAAGTGCGGTCACCCGAATCTTCACGCTCAAGACCACCATACATGTATTCACGATAATATTGATTTTCTAATGCTACCGTTCCGGCATTTTGTAGATCACTATTTGATAAAGAATCTTGCGATATATTATGATTACTCTGAGCACGCCATTTCCCCAAAATACTTTTGCAATTATCTCCAACTGTTCCGTTACCGGCAAAAATTTGTTTCAAACAAACTTGGTAAGGTCCTGCTTCCTTAATGTGAAGACCAGTCGTCGCATCAGTAGTCCATTGATTCCAAGTGTTGCCACATAATCTGGCATTTTCGTAAGTAATTTTTGATTTATCCCAAATAAGCAAAAGTGCGACTTGCAGCGCTACCACAGTAGCCGCGTAAACTGCAGCGGCGGTGCAGCATCTTCCAGTATCAACTCCGGCAGCACCAGCCGAAGTGCATGCCGCAACATTGCTTCCAGCGGTTCCGGAACATATTCCCGAATAAGTTCCAAACTCAAATGCTCTTTGCGCGCAGCGATAAATTGTTTGAGCTTGTTGTTTAGGAACAAAAGGATTTGGAAATGGTAGAGGTGGTGGAAACCATGAAGCTGGAGCCTCTACTGCTTGCTTAGCGGTTCCATCTGGATTAAGAACAGGAGTCGGAACACAAGCAATAGTATGCGCCACGGTGTATGCAGCGAGCATTGCAGCACCCAAACCAGCCATAATTCCAATGCACGCCGGATTAGTCAGTTCAAAATCTGACGTCTTCTGGTTAAGCATGATCGGATCAAAATTTTTGCTAGCGTAGTCGTCATTAACACACATGTACCTGCTGGTGTCGTAGCTCATGCTTCTCACACCGTCGTAGGCAGCGGCGTAAGATTGGTTAGGAATTAAAATAGCAGACAGGGCAAAGAGACAGCAAAGAAAGGAGCGCAGCGATTTTTTAAATTGGCTACTTAGTGGCATCAAAAAGTTTGATTAACTGATTTATTTCTGAATTTGACGTTTTGAAAGAGGCGCGGTTAACCGTCAAGTAAGAACTCACATCTAAGATTTTTCTAAGCTCGACCATGTCGTTTTCGGCGAGAGTTTTGCCGCTGCTGACTAAATCTAAAATGAAGTCGCAAAGATTTAATTGCGGCGCGATTTCAATTGAACCATTCAACTTAATCGCCTCAGCCTGAATACCTAATTCTGAAAAATAATTTGAAGCAATTGCGGTGTATTTTGTGGCAATACGAATGTGGCTTATTTTAGTTGGATCGAATTCTACAGATTTAGTTGCGGCAATTGACAAACGGCATTTGCCAATTCCTAAATCAAGCACCGGAAAAATTTCTGGTGAAGAAAATTCTTTCAAAACGTCAAGTCCGCAAATGCCAATATCCGCCGCGCCAAATTTAACAAAAGTAGCAACGTCAAAACTACGAACTTTCACTAAATTAAGGTTTGGGCGATTGGTGGTAAAAACTAATTTGCGCGAAGACTCGTTGAAAAAATCTGCTTCCGGAATTATGTCAGCCTTGGTGAATAAAGGAATCAGCTCTTCAAGAATTCTGCCTTTGGGAACTGCGAATGTTAGTTTTTTCATTTTTTAAATTTTTTAGTTTTTTGTCACATCCGCCTAATTCAGAACTTACCACGCTCTCGTTGTCACCCCGTCGAATGAC
>CAIUFU010000179.1 GCA_903898475.1 uncultured Alphaproteobacteria bacterium
AAAGCACTAGAAGCATAATCATTAATAAAATCGTCACTACTAATCGCGAACTTTTCAAAACCCAGCATTCTACCATCGGACTGAATTATTAGTCTTAATTTCAAATCGTGCTTTTTCCACCAACGGATGTCAGTCTCATCGCCAAAAGTACAGCACATCACTATCCCCGTTCCCTTCTCAAGCTGAACTAATTCGTCACAGATAATTGGAACTTTTACACCAAAAAGTGGCGTAATAGCATTTTTACCATGTAGATGTTTGTATCTATCATCTTCTGGATGAATCATTACAGCAACACAAGCTGGCAACAACTCTGGGCGAGTTGTCATAATCTCAATAGGCTTATCACTTCCCTCAACACCAAACAGAATATAATTCATCACGCCTTCAACCTCCTTGTCGATCAAGTCGGCTTGGGCTAGAGCCGTGCGGTCAGAGATGTCCCAGAAAACTGGTTCGAATTTTTTTTCTACCAAGCCTTTGCGGTGCAAATCAACGAAACTGGCTTGCGAAATTTTTTGCGATTCTGGCGAAATTGTTTGGTATTTTTGATCCCAATCAACTGACAAAGCGATTGAGTTAAAAAGAATTTCAAATTCTTTTTCAGCTTCATCAACAACTTCGCGACACTTCTTAACAAAAGATCCACGACCATTTTCGCTTTCAAAAACTCCGGCTTTTTTCTCAATAATTTTTTCAACCAAACGCTCGGTTGGCAGGCCATTGTCATCAAATCCCATTGGGTAAAAAACGTCTTTGCCCGACATGCGTTGAAAACGCGCGACAAAGTCAGCTTGCGTGTAAGAAAAAACGTGACCCATGTGAAGAACGCCTGAAACTGTTGGTGGCGGCGTGTCGATTACAAAAGTTTGCGCTTTTGGTAAATCATTTTTCCAAGCGAAAATCTTTTTTTGCGCCCAGTGATTTTGCCAAAATTTTTCGCGAGTTTTAGCGTCGTATTTTTCGGGAAGAGATTTGATTGTTGTCATTTTTTAGGGAGATTGTTGGAGTCGACTTACTCGAGCTCGATTAAGTCGATTAAATATTTTCCAATTATGTAGAAGTAAATTTTGTCATTAACCACCACCGGCGCGTGGGAGATTTTTTTGCCCAGAGCGAAACTTCTTTCAATTTTTCCATCTAGCGGATTTGCAATTAACAACTCGCCGCTGGATTCAGAAATTAGCAAGTGATCGCCCGCCATTACCACGCCGCTGTAAAGAATTTTGCTTTCTGGTTTTTTCTCTTTTTTCAAATTCGGCAATTGCGAAATCCATTTAATGCCGCCGGTTTTTTTATTTACGGCGAGCAATTTATTGTCGTTATTAATCACAAATATGAAGTCTCCGGCAATCCAAAAATCAATGATGCCGGCGATTTCTTTTTTCCACAAATAATTGCCGTCTTTGAGCTTCATTGCCATCATCAAGCCACCATTTCCGATGGCGTAAATTACATCATCTTTAATCACTGGCGTTGCATCTACGTCGTTTAAATAAAAGTCAGAATTAGTGGCTTTACTGATGTTTAAATTTTGCGACCAAATCGCCTCACCAGTTTTTTTATTCACCGCGTAAACTTCGCCAGATGAGTAAGAAACGATCACCGAATCTTTGTAAATTACTGGATCAGCCGCACCAAAGATTGCAGTTGGTCGCAAGATGCCCGACTGCGTCCATTGCAGCTCGCCGTCATTTGCGTTAAAGGCGTAAAGTTTGTTGTCGTTAGTTGTAACGTAAACTAATTCACCGTCAGAAACTGGGGAAGAAACCGGAATTGACGAGATGTCTTTTGACCACAAAACTTTGCCGTCAGATTCAGCAACTGCGACGACTTTATTGATGCCAGCAACCGCAAAAATCTTACCGTTAAAATAGCCGATTTTTGGGGTTTGATAATTTTTTAAATATTGACGCGGGAAGATTCGTGTTTTCCAAATTTTTTTGTCGCTCTTGATTTCATAAGCCTGCAGCGTGCCGCCACTATCGAGAAGAAAAACTTTATCTTCTTTAATGATCGGAGAAAAAACGAAGCGGTCTTCTTTGGTGCCGCTATAAAATGACCAGATTTTTAATGATTTGTCGAAAGAGATTTTTTTCGACCAACTGCTTTGTGATAAAGTTTTAGAGAAGTTTTCGATTTGCTGATTTTGTGAACTTGCTGAACCTGACCAGCTTAAATTTTTTTGCTGCTTAGGAATTGTAATTTCAACCGTTTCCAAAGCCGGATCAACCTTTATCAAATCAAGATTGGTAAAGGCTGAAACTGCTTTGGCACGATCGTAATCTTCATCTTTTGAACAAGAAGAAAGCGCTAGAATTGTGATAGAAAAAAGAAGTAGCGCTGACTTTTTCATCTACTTTTTTTCTTCCAATTTAACTTCAACTTTTGGTTCGAAGCCTTTTGAAATTAGAATTTTAATGCCGTCTTTAGCGCGTTCTTTCAAAGCTTGAGCGCTTTCCGGGCTTTTAACAATTAGCTCAAGAATTTGATGAGATTTTTCAAGATTGCCTTTTTGCGCTTCAAGAAAAGCTCTTTGCTCTGAGATGTAATATTTCAAAACTTTGTTGGAATTTTCGACTTTTTCAACACGCGCCGCAATGTCGTCTTTGTTGACTTCGGCTTCGTCAGACATCCAGCTTTTCACTAAAAGCAAGCCAGCAAGATCGCGAATGTAAGTGTCGCAAGATCCGCATTTGCTGATTTCAGCGTAAATTTTTTCAGCCTCAACTCTGTTACCTTCGTTGAAATAGATTGCCGCTAAACGTAGGGATGCCAAAGATCTAACGCCGCTTGGTGCCATTTTTGCGTCGTAAATTTTTTGCAATTCGGCACGCGAAGCAGCTTCGTCACCCAGTTGTTGGTGAATCAAAGATTGATGAAAAATTTCTGAATATTTTGCTTGGCGTGAATTTTGAAAAGAGTTCATTCCAAGAGCGACGATTATCACCACCACCGCAGTGACGGCAAGGCGTGACAAGATTTTGCTATTTTTGCAAAAAAAGTTTTTGATATTTTCTTTTCTGGCTTGGTCTTTGGCTTGATTGATTAGAGTTGTTACTTCGTCTGACATGGTTTCCTTAAGTTTGATTAAAAAAGTTAGTTAATGATTTTTAGACAGCAATCTAGCGTGTTTTTTAGTAAGTAGGCGATAGTCATTGGACCTACTCCGCCCGGCACTGGGCTAATTGCAGAGGCAGCGGTTTTGACACTTTCAAAATCAACATCTCCGACCAATTTTGTTTTGCCATCTGCAAGCGTGATCCTGTTGATGCCAACATCAATAACCACCGCACCTTTTTTAACCATGTCGGCTGTGATTAAATTTGGCACGCCAGCTGCAGAAATAATTACATCAGCTTGCAAGCATTCAGCTTTTAAATCTTTGGTTGAGCGATTGGCAATTGTAACAGTGCAGCTTTCTAGCATTAGAAGTCTGGCCAGTGGGCGCCCGACAATATTTGACGAGCCAATTACTAAAGTTTTTAAACCGGCCAAATCATTACCTTTAACAGTTTTTAATAAGTGAACACAGCCCAACGGCGTGCAAGGAACTGAGGCTTTATCTTCACCTTCAACATCACCCACCGAAAGCTTGCCAACATTGATAACATTGAAGCCGTCAACATCTTTACGATGGTCAATAGCGTGAATTACGTTGCGCGGATTAATGTGCTTTGGCAAAGGCAATTGCACCAAAATTCCGTGGATTTTTTTGTCTTCGTTTAGGTCTTTGATTTTGCTGATTAATTCTGATTCAGAAATGTCAGCTGCAAGTTTGAATTGAATTGAGTTCATCCCAACAACGTGCGCCGCTTTTTCTTTGTTGCCAACGTAAACTTCGCTGGCTGGGTCGTTGCCCACCAAGATTACAGCGAGAGTTGGCGTGACGCGAAATTTCTTTTTGATTTCGTCAATTTGTGTCGCGATTTCTAGCTTCATTGCGGCGGCAATTTCTTTGCCGTTAATAATTTGTGCAGTCATTAATTTACTCCGATTTCTTTTAAAAAGGCTTTGTCCAAACTATCTTGCGCATGCTTGTTTTTGAAGCCTTGCGGAGTTCCGTGATAAACAATTTTGGCATTGTTTAAAACTGCGATTGAATCGCAAATTTCATCCATGTCGGACAAAATATGTGAGCTGAAGAAAACGGTTTTGCCTTCTGCTTTGTAAGCCAGAAGTTCGCGTTTTAGAGCAATGCGGGCTTTTGGATCTAAGCCACTCATTGGCTCATCCAAAATAACTAATTCAGCTTGCGACAAAAAGACGGCCAAAAGCCCGAGCTTTTGCGTCATGCCTTTGGAATATTTTGTCACTTTTTGTTTTAGAACTTCGAAACGCAAATCGAGATTTTCGCAAATTTCCTCAGCTTTTTTGGCATCATATTTTTTGCCGTAAAAATCTAAAACGAATTTCACAAATTCTTCACCTTTGAGGTGAGCTGAAGGCGAAAATTTTTCTGGCAAGTAACAAACTTTTTTACGCGCTTGCGGCAACACTCGCGACACACCAAAGATTTCCACTTCGCCATTATCTTGGTCGAGAAGATCGAGAATAATTTTAATCAACGTGGTTTTTCCCATGCCGTTAAGTCCGATGAAACCAAAAATTTCATTGGCCTTAACATCAAAACTAACCGCGTCCAGAACCGGACGAGAAAATGATTTAGAAATTTCAGAGATTTTTAGAGGAAGCATGGGCCTAGTTATTTACCATGTTGTTCATTGCGAGTAAGGAGATGGAATAGCCATCAACACCAAGTCCAGAAATTACAGCGTCAACTACGTCACTTAAAAAAGAGTTTTGGCGAAACTCTTCGCGTTTAAAAATGTTGGAAATATGCAGTTCGATTTTAGGGCCAGAGAAAATTTCTAGAGCATCACGAATAGCAATTGAAGTGTGAGTGTACGCTGCAGCATTGATGATGATGCCGTCGAAATTATCGATGGCTTCTTGGATGATATTTACCAATTCGCCTTCGCTGTTTGACTGTTTCAACTCAACTTCCAAATCAAGTTCTTTGGCAAGTTCAGTGCAATCATGTTCAATTTTTGTTAATGATGCTTCGCCGTAAACTGACTTGTCACGCTTGTGCAAAATATTCAGATTTGGGCCGTTTAAAATAAGAATTTTTTTCTGCATGGACTTAGTTTTTTTTGTTATTTTTTGAGAGAAATTCAATTTTTACGTAGAAGAAAGTTGTGACCGGAATTGAGATTGCGTAAGTAACGCCAATAATCGCCAAAGTAAGCCAAGGCTTAGTCAAAAGCCCGATGATGATTGAACCTAAAATCAATAAAGTGATGTAAGCGCTGTCATTTCTGATGGGGATTTTTTTGATTGAAATTGTCGGAATACGACTTGCCATCAACACTGCCAAAACTGACATGTAGGTAATTACCAAAACCGGATTTGAGTAAAAACCATTGCCAAATTCGTAAGTTAAAACCATTGGCAACATTGCCATTGCGGCTCCTACTGGGGCTGGAATTCCTTTGAAGAAATATTTTTCTAAAGTTGGGTTCACTACTTCGCGAGTTAAATCAACATTGAAGCGAGCTAGTCTAATCGCGCTGCAAACCGCAAAAAATAGAACCAAAGCCCAATCTAAACCTTGCACATCGCCGTAAGAATTAACCCAAGCGTAAATTACAAAACCGGGAGTGACGCCGAAATTTACAAAATCAACCAGCGAGTCAAGTTGCGCCCCGAAATCTGAGCTAGAATTAAAGAAGCGAGCAAGCCTTCCATCCACGCCATCCATGAAGCCGGCAAAAAGCAAAAATGCTGAAGCAACTGCAAAGTTTCCTTGGTTGGCATAACGAATTGCGGTAAGTGCGATGCACAAACTGGCGAGAGTTACAAGATTTGGAAGTAATCTGAAAAGAGGAATATAGTCACCTTCAGAATTTCTGATTTGCTGGATTATTTTTTTTTGCATTGAGATGTAAAATGAGGGATTTTGGAAGTTGATTCTCACGAAAAGCGATCGTAATTTCGGCGAGCTTGACAAAAAAAGCAATCAAACATTTCTCACTCCTACTTTCTCAAAAATGATTAAAAACGACTTGAGTTTCAGCCTTGCAAATTGCGTGCGCTTTTTATCCATTGATGGCGTTGAGCGCGCTAATTCAGGACATCCCGGCATGCCAATGGGAATGGCAGATGTTGCCACAATTCTCTTTACTGAGTTTTTAAAATTTGATGCAAAAAAACCTGATTGGTTAGATCGCGATCGTTTTGTTTTGTCAGCCGGACATGGCTCGATGCTGCTTTATTCTTTGCTTTGCCTCACTGGTTACGAAGATATTTCAATCGATGATTTGAAAAATTTTCGCCAGCTTCACGCTAAATGCGCCGGACATCCAGAATTTGGTCATCTAGCCGGAATCGAAACAACTACTGGCCCGCTTGGTCAAGGTCTTGCTAATGCGGTTGGTTTGGCTTTGGGTGAAAGAATGTTGGCGGCTCGCGTTGGAGAAGATTTTATCAATCACAAAACTTACGTAATTGCGGGAGACGGCTGCTTGATGGAAGGAATTTCTCAAGAAGCAATTTCCGTTGCCGGACATCTAGGCCTAAACAAATTAGTTCTACTTTGGGACGACAACTCAATTTCAATCGATGGCAAAACTTCAATCGCCACTTCTGAAAATATGCAGCTGCGTTTTGAAGCTTGTAACTGGAATGTAATTTCAATTGACGGTCACAATTTTGACGAAATTCGCGCCGCTCTAAATGCCGCCCAAAATTCTGACAAGCCAACAATGATTGCTTGCAAAACCACTATTGGTTTTGGCTCACCAAATAAAGCGGGTTCTGAAAAAGCTCACGGTTCACCTTTGGGCGCTGAAGAAATTTTAAAAGTTCGCCAAATTTTAGGCTGGGAAAGCGCCGCTTTTGAATTGCCGCAAGACTTACGCGACAAATGGTTGGAAGCTGGCAAAAGATCGGCTAGGGTTAGAAAAGATTGGGAAGAAAAATTTGCCAAACTTGACGCCGCAAAAGCTGGTGAGTTAGCACGCATTTTAAACAAAGAATTGCCCAAAGATTTCTCGCAAAAACTTGCCGCATTTAAAGAGAAACTTTTTGTTGAAAAGCCGAAGCAAGCAACTCGCAAATCTTCACAAATCGCGCTAGAATTTTTAACTGGAGAATTGCCTGAATTAATCGGCGGCTCAGCTGATTTAACTGAATCGGTTTTAACTAAAACTTCTCACACTAAATCAATCTCTAAAAACAATTTTGAAGGTCGCTACATCCATTACGGCGTGCGCGAACACGCCATGGGCGCGATTATGAACGGTTTAGCTTTGCACAGCAAATTCGTGCCATTTGGTGGAACTTTCATGGTTTTCTCTGATTACATGAAGCCTGCCATTCGTCTTGCCGCTTTGATGAAGCAACAAATGCTTTACATTTTCACTCACGACTCAATTGGTCTTGGCGAAGATGGCCCAACTCATCAACCAATTGAACATTTGGCGATGCTGCGTGGCGTGCCTAATTTAAATGTGTTTCGTCCTGCTGACGCTGCCGAAACTATTGAATGTTTTGAAATTGCTTTGCAGACTAAATCGACTCCGTCAGCAATGGTTTTAACTCGTCAGAATTTGCCGTTTTTGCCGGTGGAATTTAAAAAAGAAAATTCCTGTAAATTTGGTAGCTATATAATTTCAGACGCGCAAAACCCTGATGTGGTTGTTATTGCCACAGGTTCTGAAGTTTCTCTTGCACTTAAAACTAAAGAAAAGTTAAAAAATAAAAACATTACTGCGCGCGTAGTTTCG
This sequence comes from uncultured Alphaproteobacteria bacterium, assembly GCA_903898475.1. Taxonomy (GTDB): domain Bacteria; phylum Pseudomonadota; class Alphaproteobacteria; order Rickettsiales; family UBA1997; genus UBA2645. Next base: position 7,791 of record CAIUFU010000179.1, read on the forward strand.
ATGCCTTGTTTTGAACTTTTCGAACAACAAGATGCCGCCTACAAAAAGAAAATTTTGGGCGATTCTACTGTTTTAAAAGTTGCAATTGAGGCCGGAATTGCTCAAGGCT
>CAIUFU010000180.1 GCA_903898475.1 uncultured Alphaproteobacteria bacterium
CGACGACGCTACGCTTTGCTCAGGGACCTATGAAGTTTTTTTAACCGCGGCCTTTGTAATCAGAAACTGTCTGTTCCTTTACCCAAACATCTTTAGGCAATTTGCCGCTTTGAAAGAAAATATCGATCGGGATGCCGCCGCGCGGATACCAATAGCCGCCGATTCGCAGCCATTTTGGTTTAATTGTTTCAATAATGTCTTTAGCAATTTGCACGGTGCAATCTTCGTGGAAGGCGCCGTGATTGCGGTAGGAAAATAAGTAAAGTTTTAGCGATTTGCTTTCGACAATTGAATTGCCAGGAACGTAATCAATTACTAGGTGAGCAAAATCAGGCTGCGAAGTAATCGGGCAAATCGAAGTAAATTCTGGGCAAGAAAAACGAATCGCGTAATCCACATCTAAATGTGGGTTAGCAACTTTTTGCAAAATCTTTTGGCTTGGCTGGTCAAATTTATATTCGGTTTTTTGGCCGAGCATTAATTGCGATTTTTTTGTCATTATTAATAGCTGTTATTTGTTGGAGCTAATTGAAAGGCTCGAGTTGAAGTAACTTTTTGATGCGGGTTTTGCACTTTTGAAAGCATCTGTTGTCGGTCGCTCATGGCGCCGGCAACTCTTTCTTCACCGCCGTCGCTAAATAAAACTTGATTGAGCAAGCCGCGGGTAAAATCGATGCTATTATTGGTAAAAAAAGTGCCGTCGCTATTAGCAACAATATTGTGGCAATCTCTGCCATGTCTGCTTTCGCGAGTGACGTTGATGCCTTTTTCTTTTAGCAAATGCTCGATTTTATCTCCAGAAGAGCGGGTGATGTTAGCAATATTTTGCGTAAGATCGTGAGCTGCGTGAACGATGCCATCGGCTAAATGGTGAGTTGCAACTGCAGCGCTGTGGACTAAATCTTTAATAATTTGGTTTGTCATTTTCGATCAGATTACATTTTAAATTGTGAAGATCGGCACCCATCTCAGCCATCTCGGCGAAAATTTTTTCCAGATTTTTTTCGAAATCTTGGTGATTGTCAAAATGCGCCATTGCGGTGATTTCATTTTGCTCATCTGACAAAATAAAAACCACGCCGCTTTTAGCGTTGGGTGAAGCAATTATTGCATTTTCGCCTTTGATGATGCCATATTCTCCCCTCAGAATTATCAAGGGTTGCGGTGCATCGACGTCGAATAGATTAATCATTAAATTGATGATTGCGGATTGAGATGTGGCCCCTTATTTTGCGCCGAAATTTTACTAGACAAAACCTTACTTTTTAAAACATGAAAGACGCAAATATTTTTTATCCGAGCTTTTATCAAACAGAAAAAAACGCTGCTTTAGTTTTTCCAGATGGCACATGTTTTTATGGTTACGGAATCGGCAAAAAAGCCACCACACAAGGCGAAATTTGTTTTAACACTGCAATCACAGGCTACCAAGAAATCCTCACTGATCCATCTTATTGCGGTCAAATCATCAATTTTACTTTTCCTCACATCGGAAATATCGGCACTAATTTTCAAGATATTGAAGCTAATTCGGTTAGAGCCTGCGGCCTTGTAATTCGTGAGCCAATCACCAATCCGTCAAATTATCGCGCGCAAGAAAATCTCAATCTTTGGTTAGAAAAAAATAACCTCACCGGCATTTCTGGCATTGATACTAGAAAGGTCACCAAACTAATCCGCGCCAATGGTGCCAAGACTGTAGCAATTATTTACGCCGACAAAATTGACGAAGCATTAATCGCAAAAACTGTCGAAGACATTAAAAAATCTCCTGATTTGGATGGCGTTGAATTGGCCGCTACCGCCAGTGAAAACAAAAGCTACAAATGGGCTGATGAGGCAAAATGGCAACAAACAAAAAATGATTACAACGCAGTTTCAAAGAAAAAATTTAAAGTCGTGGCAATTGATTACGGCGCTAAATTAAACATTTTGCGCTGCCTAGCTGAAGTTGGTTGTGACGTTGAGGTTGTAGGAGCTAAAGCCAGCTTTGCTGAAATTATGAAACACCAACCGGACGGCGTGTTTTTGTCAAATGGTCCGGGAGATCCTGCTGAAACCGGCAAATATGCAATTCCCGTGATTCAAGAAATTCTCAAAAATAAAATTCCACTTTTTGGCATTTGTTTGGGGCATCAATTACTAGCTTTGGCAATTGGCGCTAAAACTTCTAAAATGCATCAAGGTCACCGTGGCGCTAACCATCCGGTGCAAGATTTGCGTAACAAAAAAGTTGAAATTACCAGCCAAAATCATGGATTTTGTGTGGATGAAAAATCAATGCCAGACACGGCTGAAGTTACTCACATCTCGCTTTTCGACCGCACAGTTGAAGGTTTGATCTTGAAAGATAACTCGGCATTTTCGGTGCAATATCACCCAGAAAGCTCACCAGGACCAGATGACAGCTTTTACCTTTTTGAACAATTCGCCCAATTGATGCAAAAAAAGCAAAATGGGAACAGTTAGTAACATCTATCTCCTGATCTTTCTACCGCTGATTTCGTCGCTGCTTTGTCAGGCGATCTCGCGAAAAAATATTTCTTTTTGGATCGCGCTTGTTTCAAGCGTGGTCCTATTTTTTTTGGCGCTAAAGATTTTCCCTGACGTTCTTATCTACGAAAAAATCTCGAATGATTTTCAACTTTCCCCACTTTCAATCGCGCTAGAATTCAGGCTCGATCTGCTTGGAATGGTGTTTTTGCTGCTGCTGGTTTTCTTAAAAATTGTTATTCTTTTCTTCTACCGCACAGACATTGAAAAATTCTTAGAAGAAAAAAATAACCGCATTTTCTACTCAGTTTTTCTACTGCATCTCTTCAGCTTGGTCGGCATTTTCACCACCAATAATCTGCTAAATTTATTCGTATTTTTTGAAATTTACGCCTTTAGTTTTTTTGCCACACTTTCGATCTCACGTGACGCTGAGCTTCTCAAGCTGGCCTTTCGCTATTTCTGCTTAAACGCCACTTCTTCGCTTTTGATGCTCTTTTGTTTCTTTGCCATTTACCTAACTTTTGGCGAAATTAATTTTGACAAAATAGCGGACAGCCTGCCGATAATTGCCCAAAGTCATTTGTGGTTTTTGGTGATGATTTTTACTTTTTTGGGTATTGCCATTATCATCAAATTTTTCCCTTTCTGGCTTTATTTTGAAAAGCTCAAGAGCAGCAATCTAATCGCCAACTTTCTGGCGATTGAGTCGATCTTTATCAAAACCAATGTCGGCATTTTTTTAACGCTGAAATTCATTTATTTTTTCTTCGGCAATCATCTGCTTTTCGTCAATTTCAAATTTGCGCCGATATTAATTTTCCTCTCAATCTCTCTGATTTTTTATAGTGCCTTCAAGCTTTACCAGCAAAAGCATCTCAAGCTCATCGCGACTTATTTTTGCTTGAATAATCTAGGCTTTATTTTTGCTGCAATCGCACTGCAAACCACCGAATCGCTGCAAGCTTTGTTCTTTTATTTGCTCAATTTCAGCTTGGTAAATTTGCTGATTTTTATTTTTGCCACTTTTCTCAAGCGCAACTTCGGCACTTCGTCAATTAGCAAGCTCAGCCTGATTCGCCAAAATCACTTTCTGTTGGTTTTGCCGCTAAAATTGCTGATTTTTTTCATCGCCGCTTTTCCGCTGACAATTATGTTTTTTGCTAATTGGTATTTGGCTTACGCCAGTTTCAGCTTGGGTTTGGAGGCATTTTTGCTGGTTGCGCTGCTGCTTTCAAATTTTGTTCACGCGAGTTTGGCGATGAAATTGCTCACCGCATTTTTTGCCAAAAATCACGGCGAAAAAACGCAAAAAATGCCGGCAATGACCATGAAAAAATATCAATTTTATTTGCTCTCATTTTGGTTTTTAATCGCAACAATTTGTGGCACGGTGCTGCTTTCGGGGCTGGTCAATGACCTGTCGCTGAAATTTGCATCTTACCTGCTTTCCAACACGATTTAAAATGACCCAAACACAAGTTTTACTATTATTAATTTCGATCATTCCCTTCGCCAATTGCTTATTGATTAAGTTTTTCGACGAGTCTTCGAAAACGATCAATGCCATCGAGAAATTTTTACCGATTTTATTCTTAATAAATATCATCGGAATCTACGGCAATCTTGATCGCGACAATTCTTATTTGGTTTTAACCGAAGCGGCGAGGGGCATTTCGCTGGGTTTTGATGTGGATTCTTTAGGTTTGGGATTTTTATTTTTGCTCAATTTTTTCTGGCTGATTTTTGCCTTTTATTCACGGCGCTTTTTTCAATTGTCTGACACAAAAAACGTCACAAATCTCAGAGCCTTCTTCGCTCTAATCATCGCTTTGGTCAACCTCATCATCATTAGCAAAAACTTGCTGAGCATTTTGTTTTTCTACAATTGCTTGATCGTGGTTTGCCACTTTTTTGGCATGAAATTTTTGCATAAAAAAGAAACCAAGTTTTCTTATTTCTTTACTTTTTTGCTTTATCTGGAGTCAGTTTTTTTCTTTTTAGCGATTGTCGCAACCTACAAATTCACCGGTCAAATCGATTTTCAATTGGGCGGAATAATCTCAGAAAATATCGACTCTGCCAAATATGTTTTGATCTTCGTGCTGTTTTTGGTCGGATTATTTTTATCAGTTCTAATCCCATTCTACTTGCTTTATCGCGACATTAACCTTGATCTAATCACGATTTACGGGCTGTTCTTTTTGTCTTACGCCTTTAGTGGCATTTACATTTTCTTAAAAATTCTCAATTCGATTTTCGGACTTAAGGGTTTTGCCTTGATGATTTCTGAAACCGGATTTGCCATTTTTGAATGGATTTTTCTCCTCAATATCGCGGCGGCGTCAGTTTGTTTAGTCTTAAGCAA
>CAIUFU010000181.1 GCA_903898475.1 uncultured Alphaproteobacteria bacterium
ACACTCTTTCCCTACACGACGCTCTTCCGATCTTTTTTGCCGGATATTTTGCGACGTTTAATTTTAAGTTTGAGCAATTGTTACAAGTGGCGGAATCAAAGTAAGGAGCCTTGGTTCCAGTATCGGCAGAGCTGTTGTAACTACATAATGTGGCGTTGCAGGCTGTGTCGCTAGAGGAGCAGCTTGTTACAATAGTGCCGCCTAGGGTGCAACCAGTTCTCGCATAGGTTGGAGAGGTTCCTGGCGTGGTGCAAGTAACGGTCTTCTGACAATTTGTGATTGGGCAGTAGTTAGCGGTGCTAGTCTCATCAGTGCATTCTTTAGCGGTTGCTTGGCATCCGATTAAAACCGGTGATCCGGAAGTTGAGTCATATTGTTGAACGCAGGCTGGGTTTGTTAATAAGTCACTAGCGACACCTCGGCATAATAATGCTGGTCTTGGCGTGATGCTCATCGCCATTCCAATGCCGCAATTAACACTTAGTGAAGAACCGCTCCAGTTCTCATTCCAGCTTGAAGGAGAAAAACGAATTTTTTGTCCTTTACGCAAAAAAACCGGAGCTGTCCAGCTGCCAGGAGATACGCTTAAACTGTTCAAAGGATCTTTGGAGGAAGAGCTTAAGAAATTATCATATTCGTAGAAATCGGCAGTATATTGTGTGGTTGCAGTATTGGTGCTGTAAATTGCGCCAGTAGAGCTGAAAGTGGCGTTGCTATGACTTCCGTCAGGATTGATAATGCGACCATTAATTGTGCAAGATCCTGATCCTGAGCCCAACATGCTGAAGCTGACAAGTCCGGATTGGTTGATTTTGATGTCTTTATATTTGTTAAATCTGACGCCGATGCCTTTACCGCAGCTATTGTTTGTTTTATCAATCACAATCTTTTGATTTGGCTCTAAAGAAATATGATCAGAGCTCCACGCCGTGGTGCTTAAGGTAATTGATTTGCCAGATGTGCCACCGCCATTATCTAAAATATTTCCGATTGCCCCATCTGTGCTAACTCCATCTTTAATCCAAATTTTTATCAGGTTGCAAGAGGCGTTGGTGCTTAAATTTTTGAAAGAAACTTTGTAAGAATTTGTGGAGGATGGGCTTAAAATCACAACTTGTGACACTGAGGCATCGCCAACAATTTGACCTACATCTGGCGTGATACCTGATGAAGCGAAATTAGGACAAGGGTCAGTTAAGTTACAGCCACTTACCGATTTTTCTGCAAAAGGATCATATTCTGCGTGATTGGATCCATTTTTTGTTCCATCTTCATTCCATCTAATCATGCCACCAACGGTGCCAATCACTGAGGTTTCTACTTCCGCGGAAAGAGGAAAAACAGCAGCGACTGCTGCATCACTAGTAACAGAAGTGTAGCCGTTAGCTGCATAAGCTCCAGCACTGCAAGTTGCGTCAGCAACTCCAGCGTTATCAGCGTAGGTGCAAGTCCATAATCTGTAATCGGGTAAAAGAGGAACTCCTTTCGCGGCTAATTTTTCATCGGTTTGAGCCTTGTTAAAATCGTATCCTGTTGGATGAGGAATTACGAAGGCCACTAATCTTCTAGCGCTGTTATATATTTTTAAATCACTGGCACTGGTGCCAGATGAGCTAAGTCCTGTATTTCCAGTGACGCCAAATGCGCTATTGCCAATAGTGTCGCCATTATTCCATGTGCCACTAAATTTTAAATCTAAAGATTGGCTGCCCCTAACGTCAAAAAATACATCGGACCAATTGGAGTATTTTGTGTGAGGAAAATGATTATCAGCTTGTACATACACATCAGGATAATTTACAGAATCTCCAAGTGAAATAGAACCAGCGGCATTAACGGTAATTTCGGCACCCGGCATGATTGTGACGCCGTCATTAACTGAAGTTGATCTTTTGGTGGTTGATGTCCATGAGGGTTCAGAAGTCGATGAGCTACTTATTGACTTTGCGATACATTCTTGAACGCATTGGCTAATACAAAGGCTTCTAAAAGACCCGCCGTAAGTGCTGAAACCCTCGCACCCCTTGATGGTCGCATTTGCTGCAACGCTTTTAGTTATGTTATTTTCATCGGTTACACTTTTATCGCCTGAGGTAAAGCAAATTCTTACTCCGCCAGCTTGAGCATCCACATCATCTAACGGTTTTGAAAGGTCATAGTCGCAACCGCTTTGTGTGCTGTTGGAAGTTACTTCAATTGTTTGTGATTCATATTCACCGAAATCATCAGCGTCGATACAGCCTTGGTCATTGCAAGAAGAAGAGAGTACAAAAAGCGATAGCAAAACCGCAATTTTGGCAAAGGTATTTTGTTGATAAAAATGTTTAATCAGATTCTTGATCAATACTAGATACTCTTTGCTTGGAGTGATATTAGGAGGGAAAAGTTTTTTTGATGCTAAAAACGCTCAGAAGTTAATCAACTAAAATTTGGCGCGAATTAGTGCCGCCACCCTTTTTGTTTCCTGCAATTTTTCCGGTACAAAATTTTTCAAGCGCTCTGAAGTTTTTGGCAATTTTCTTGCGTAATTTCCGGACAATAAATTTTGATGAAATTTGCGATGCTTGTCTGAAGAAATTTCTTTCTCGTCAAAAATGTAAACTGGTTTTCCGGTGGAACAACATTCCGAAATCATCGAAACGGAATCGCCGGTAATAATAAAAAAATCAGCATATCCCAAAATCGCTAAATAAGGATTTTCCTCTTTAACTTTTTCCCAATCAAAAAATTTAAAATCGCAATCGAGGTTTGATTTTACTGCCTCCGTAAGCTCTAAGCCAGATCTTCTGCTGTTTAAAACCAATAAAGTTGCATCCATTTTTTCAGCAATATCAGAAGAAATTTTGGCTAATTTTTCGGCCGAACTTTTAGTGAATTTTGTTTTAGCAGAAGAGCCGCCAACC
>CAIUFU010000182.1 GCA_903898475.1 uncultured Alphaproteobacteria bacterium
GCTACGCTTTGCTCAGGGACCTATGATAATTTTCTTACAAAAAAAGGGACGAGTCAAAAAGACCCGCCCCCTTCGTATAACTTTAGCTAATTCAGACTAACTGAAGAATCCACGACGTTTTTTAGGACCGCCGTCTCTGTCATCGCGATCATCGCGATCACGAGGAGGACGTCTTTCTTCGCCACGACGATCATCGCCGCCGCGTCTGTCATCACGATCACGAGATGGGCGACGGTCATCACGGTCACGGCTTCCGCCGCCACTGCGACGGTCATCACGACCACCAGTTTCTCTTTCGTCAACCATTTGTGGACGGTTTGGAATACGATCAGAAATGTCTTCGCCGGTTTTTTGATCAACACAACGGAAGCTTAATTTTGGACGACCTTTTTTGTCGAAACCGATAACTTTAACTTTAACGATGTCGCCTTCATTGATTACGTCTTCAACGAAATCAACGCGATATTCAGCAAGTTCAGAAATGTGAATAAAGCCATCACGATTGTTAGAAATGCTAACGAAAGCGCCGGCATCAATAACTTTCACAACTGGACCTTCGTAAATGTCACCGATTTCTGGTTCGAAAGTGATTTCGTGAATCATGCCAATCGCTTTCTTGATTGAATCAGCACTATTTGAAGAAATTTTGATGGTGCCGCTATCGTCAACATCAACAACCGCGCCAGATACTGCACAAATTTCTTTGATTACAGCGCCACGAGATCCGATTACTTCACGAATTTTTTTCGGGTTGATAGTTAGAACTTCAACTTTTGGCACATTGCCATTTAGCTCGGTTCTTGCTTCAGGAACAGCTTCAATCATTTTATCTAAAATGTGAATTCTGCCGGCGTTCGCTTGATTAAGAGCAGCGCTCATAATGTCTGCAGTGATGCCGTTGATTTTGATATCCATCTGCAAAGAAGTGATACCGTCTCTGGTTCCTGCAACTTTGAAATCCATGTCACCTAGGTGATCTTCATCGCCCAATATGTCAGAAAGAATAACGTAATTAGCGCCTTCTTTAATCAATCCCATCGCGATTCCAGAAACTGGAGCTTTGATTGGAACGCCAGCATCCATTAGTGCCAAAGAAGTTCCGCAAACAGTTGCCATTGAAGATGAACCATTTGATTCAGTGATTTCAGAAACAACACGAGTTGTGTAAGAGAAAGCCTCAGTAGTTGGGAAAACTGGGTTGATCGCGCGCCAAGCCAATTTACCGTGACCAATTTCACGACGTCCAGGTGGTTTCAACTGACCAGTTTCACCAACTGAGTAAGGAGGGAAGTTGTAGTGCAGCATGAAATTTTCTTTCGACATGCCAGGATCTAAATTTTCGATCATTTGCTCGTCTCTGCTTGAACCAAGAGTGGCAACAACCAAGGCTTGAGTTTCACCACGAGTAAAAAGAGCACAGCCGTGAACTTGTGGCAAGAAACCAGTTTCGATCGAGATTTGTCTAACTTGATCAGTTTTGCGTCCGTCGATTCTAATGCCGTTTTTCAAAACGTCGTTGCGCACGATTTCTTGAGAAAGGATTTTGAAAAGTGACTTAACTTTATTGCCAGTAACTCCAGCTTCTTCGTTAACGAATTTAGCTTTAACGTCAGAGTTGATTTGGTCCAATTGAGCAACGCGAGTTTGCTTATCTTGGATTTTGTAAGCGTTGATTAAGCGATCAGCAATGAAGCCATTGATTTCATTTTTAAGAGCTGAGTGATCTTCTTGCTTAACTTCGATTTTCTTTTTGCCAGCTTCAGCTTTCAATTCTTCAATCATTTGAATAACTGGTTGGAAAGCTTTGTGACCGAAGTCTAGGGCAGCTAGCATTTCAACTTCGGTAAGCTCTTTTGCTTCAGATTCGATCATCAAAACTGATGATTCGGTTCCTGCTACAACTAGATCCAAACGACTTTGTTTAAGTTCTTCTTGGCTTGGGTTTAAAACGAATTCGCCGTTAATTAAACCAACACGAGCGCCGCCAACTGGTTCAGTCAAGGGAGCTTCGGAAATTGCCAAAGCGGCAGAAGCTGCAATCAAAGCAACTAGATCTGGAGTGCAAGTTGGATCGTAAGAAAGAACGGTACAAATCACGTTAACTTCGTTGTAGAAGTTAGCTGGAAAAAGTGGTCTGATTGGACGATCGATCAAACGAGAAGTAAGAGTTGCAGCGTCAGAAGGTTTAGCTTCGCGCTTGAAGAAGCCGCCTGGAATTTTTCCAGCAGCGTAGAATTTTTCGATATAGTGAACAGTAAGAGGGAAGAAATCTGCATTTTCAGCAGCTTTGCTTGCGACGGTAACTGCGCAAAGAATTGTAGTATTACCATATTTAGCCATGACCGATCCGCTGGCTTGGCGAGCGATCTTACCTGTTTCAAGAGATAAGGTTTTGCCATTCCAGACGATTTCTTTTTTTACAACATTGAACATATTTTCAGCTTTTTATTATTAATTTGGGTAGAGCGCGAGATCTTACTTTCTTAGATCTAATTTTTTGATAAGAGCTTCGTAGCGTGCGCTAGATTCAGCTTTTAGGTAGTTAAGCAATCTTCTTCTTTTACCAACCAAGATCAAAAGGCCTCTTCTTGAAGAGAAATCTTTTCTGTGAATTTTCAAATGCTCAGTAAGGCTTAGAACCTGTTGAGTAATGATGGCACACTGAACTTCAGTAGAGCCGGTGTCTTTTGGGTTTTGGGCGAAATCAGCAACAACTTGTTTTTTTGTTTTGGTAGTAAGAGACATTTTTTTAAAATGATTAAATTGAGCCTAAGCTTTGGTAGCCTAAGCGAGACTTCAGGGAAAATTGATTCGGGCTCGATCTTCTAGAAAGAACTGATTAGATCATCCAACTTGACTGCTGCCTTAAAGGACATCCTGCACCAATAGCAGCGAGCCATCCGAAAAACGGCCGCCATAAGTAGTGGCGCGTTTTAAGGCGTCAAGCGAAATTCTTTTTTCATACAGAAATTTACCAACCCTCAGGCGAGTAAGGGTGGAAACGTAACCACAAACTCCGATTTTTTTGCAAATGTCGCGCGACAATGAACGAATGTAGGTGCCTTTGGAACATTCAACTTCTAGCTCGGCGAACTCTTCACAATTTGAAATAAATTTTAGCGAAAAAATTTCTACTTCGCGTGATGGCATTTCGAATTCGATATCTTTGCGCGCCAGATCGTAGGCATGTTGCCCGTTGATTCTAATGGCCGAAAAGCGTGACGGCGTTTGTTTGATTTTGCCGATAAAAAATGGTGTAGCAGAAATTATTTGAGCGTTGGTTGGTCGAGCTGAGCTGGTTTCGGTAATTTTACCTTCAACATCATCAGTGTCGCGGAATTCACCCCAGCTGATACGAAATAAATATTTTTTACGAGTCTTCATCAAAGCTTCGCTGGTCTTGGTCGCTTTGTTTAATGCGATAGGAAGGATGCCTGAGGCGAAAGGATCGAGAGTGCCACCATGCCCAACTTTTTTGGCGCCGGTAATTCTCTTAACAATTGCCACCGCTCGCGCCGAAGAAATGCCGATCGGCTTGTCGATATTAAGCCAGAGATCGGCAAATTTTAAATTTGAGGCCAGCATTAAAAAGAAAAGCGACTAAGCAACATTGGCGCCAGAGATAATATCGATTAGCTCTTTGGTAATGTTTGATTGTCTGGTACGGTTATAAACCAAGGTCAAATTCTTAATCATTTTGCCAGCATTGTTGCTCGCAGCTTCCATTGCAGCCATTCTTGCACCTTGTTCAGAAGCGCTATTTTCAAGAAGTTCGTTGTAAATTTGCATCGCCAGATTTTTTGGCAAAAGCTCCGATAAAACCGCTTCTTCGCTTGGTTCGTAATGCAATGGAGATTCTAAATTTGTCGCTTCTTTAACGGTGATTTGCGCTGGAATTAACTGCTTCAAAATTTGCTCTTGCGCAATTGCTGATTTGAATTTGCTGTAAATCACTTCGCAAATGTCAAATTGATTTTGAGAGAAAAGTTCAGCGAATTTTTCAGCTAAATCGTGAGCGATTTTGTGATCGATTAGACCTTTAAAAACACCAAAAGAATGGTCGATGATTTTCTCGCCATAAGCTGATCTCAGTTGATCGTAAGCTTTTCTACCAACGCAGTAGATTTTTACTTCACGGCCTTGCGACACTAAATTATTAATGTGCAATTTAGCCATTTTCACAGTCGCACTATTTAACCCACCGCAAAGACCACGATCAGATGAAAATACTACAACCAAGTGAGTATGGCTTTTACCTTTGCCGGTCAAAAGCGGAAATTTCTCGCTCAAATTACCACGCACCGCAACGTTTGAAGCTAGGCTTTCAATCATTTCTTGAATTTTATCAGCATAAGGACGTGAAGCCTCAACTAATTGCTTAGCTTTTTTCAAACGCGACGCCGCCACCATTTTCATGGCTTTGGTCATTTTTTGAGTCGATTTGACTGATTTAATTCTGGTTTTGAGAGTTTTTAAATTGGCCATGAAAAATTTTAACTTTTGTCGTGAGCTAGTTTATCAGAAAGACCGGCGTGATCAAAACTTGCTGAAGGCGCATGGTTCAAAAAGATCTGCAAAAATTCTTCGATTGCAGCTTTCAATGCAGCTTCATTGCTGTCGCTGATTTTTTGCTCTTGTTTGATTGAAGCCAAAATTTCTGGGTGAGAAGTGTGCAATTTACGTAAAAATTCTTTCTCAAATTTTACAACTTCTTTGGCTGCGATTCTGTCCAAGTAACCTTTCACACC
>CAIUFU010000183.1 GCA_903898475.1 uncultured Alphaproteobacteria bacterium
TAAGAAAGACTTAGGACGGGTTCTTAGACTTCGGCAAATTTTTAGTACCACGGTTTTTATTTTCTGATTTCTTCAGAAAATAAAAAGTGTCTGATGCTTTATGCACCAGACACTTTTTTGTGCAACCCGTTTAACTATGGATACACACACTTATAAACATTCATGATCTTTCCATTACAGTAACCATATGCAGTCCATGAGCAACTCGGAGGCCCACCAGAACCTGTGTAATAACATGATAGTCCTAACTGAACACTACCCATCCTTGATGACAGATTGTTATCAACAATAGTTCCTGCAGTCCAGGTTGAGGCCAATTTGTTATTATTACCAGAATTACAAGTCGCATTAGATACGCTAGTAGTACTGCCATTTTCAACCAAGGTTATGTTGCTGCTACTAGTTTGAAGAACCCAACGCCCAGCCACTGTGCAACTGCCACTTACTGTAGCCGCCCCAGTTGCAGTACAAGTATAAGTTGGAGAACCGCTATATCCACTGGCGCAAGTGGTAGAAGTTGCAGTTGTAGTATAGGCAAGATTCGTTCTTGCTGTGAAGCCGGTATTAGAAATCGAGCAAGTAATTGCTGTACAAGTTCCGCCAATTGAGGTGGCAGCGCCAGTTTCTGTACAGATGTAGCTCTTAGTTCCCGAATAACCTGTGGCATTGCAGTTAAAACTTCCTCCAGAAGCAGCATAAGGAAGATTTGATTGTATGCCATAGCCGGTGCCAGCCGCTACAGTACAAGTTATTGCAGTGCAAGTTCCGCCAATTGAGGTAGCCGTGCCTGATGAAGCACAGGTGTAAGACTTGCTTCCACTATAACCGGCGTCACAGGCAAAAGTGCTACCCGATGGCGCATAAGGAAGACTGGTATGAGCACCGTAGCCGGTTCCTGATGGAGCGGTACAAGTTATCAGAGCGCAGCTACCAGTAATAGTAGCCGCTCCTGGCGCGCTACAAGTATAAGTCGGAGCACCAGTATATCCAACTTGGCAAGGAGAAGGAATAGCCGCAGCGCTTGTTGTGTATGCAAGACCTGTTTTGTCATTGAGTCCACTAACGCCGGTAATTGAGCAAGTTGTTGCCAAACATGATGATCCCGACAAATAATATCCAGTCTTACAATCGCAAGATCCGCTATTATAGGTATATACTTTGCTTCCTGAACAGCTGTAATTGATTGAATCCGAAGTTTTAAAATTAGGAGCGTTACAGCTAAGAGTTTTATTGGTACCTTGGTTAACTTTTGCGCCGCTATTAATTCCAATGGTAGTTGGAACATCACATTGCACCACACAATCTCCAGCAACTCTAGTGTAGCCACTAGTACATCCTACCAAGTTTTGATCTTGAAGCGTAGTCAAACCAGCATCAGCTAAGAAATATTTTTTGTTTTTAAAAAAGACTAAATCATCAAAAGCAGTACCACTGCGATTGCTACCCGAAATTAAATTCGCATCAGATCCTGACGGCATATTTTCAAGTTCGTCCATATCATCTGGAGCGTTAATTTCTACAGTAGCAAGAGACGAAACTGCGCCTCTTTGATTTTTACCACGACTAATAACTGCAAAAATTGCCTGAGGCTCTTCCACGCCCAAAGATGATGAATATCTACTAACAATAATGTCACCTTCCTGATCTACGAACTTGCTGGGAGTTGTCGCGACAGTGAAAGTTGAATCAACCGCGTAAACCAACTTATTGCCATAATCATCTTCAGCAAAAGCAGCAGCAAGATTTAAAGCCTTAACCGGCACCATGCCATAAACTACAGTATCAGCAGCGCAGGAGACTTCGCTACCATAAGTAGGATCATTTTTAGGAATAGCAATTGAGGCCGGACAAGGAAGTCTTTTGTGAGCGCCGGCGTAAACTTTTAAAGCTTTGTAAATTTGTCCAATGCGATCATTGGTGACTTTAACTTTATTGGTAGAATTGCTACTGGTTTGAACCGATAAAATTCCCACCAAAACAGCCGAGGCAACTAATACAACCACCGAGAGCTCAGTTAAACTAAAAGCCGTTCTATTTTTTTTAAATTTCATCTGGTTGAAATAATAGATTGAAAGAGCAAAGAGGCATCAAAAAATACCCACCTCACTATTGCAATATAATTTCGCCGATTTTTTTTGCGGATTAATTTTTAGCACCAAAAAGCAACGAACTGTCTCCGTAAGAATAAAAGCGATAATTTTGCGAAATAGCGTGATTGTAAATCTCAAAGGCTTTTTCTTTACCAACAAAAGCACAAATCAACATGAATAAAGTTGATTTCGGCAGATGAAAATTAGTCATCAAAATATCCGCGGTTTTAAATTTATGTGGCGGATAAAGAAAAATCTCCGTGCTAGCAGTTGTCGGTTTAATTAGACCATTTTCGTCACAGCTCGATTCCAAAACGCGCAGCGAAGTTGTGCCGATTGCGACAATTTTTCTGCCATTTTTTTTTGCTAAATTAATTTCTTCTGCCGCTTCTTTTGAAACTGAAAAAGACTCGCGATGCATTTTGTGATCTTTTAAAAAATCAGCGCGAACCGGCAAAAATGTGCCTGCCCCAACATTCAAAGTGACAAAAACTTTTTTGATTTTTTTAGCGTCAAGCGCGGCAAAAATTTCTTCATTAAAATGCAATCCCGCAGTTGGAGCTGCAACTGCAACACCTTTTTTTGCATAAATTGTTTGGTAATTTTTTTGATCTTGCTCGTTTTTTTCTTCTCTTTTGATGTAAGGCGGAAGTGGAATGGAGCCATATTTTTCAAGCTTTGCAAGTAAATCATCTGCCTCACAGTCGAATTTAATTTTTATAAATCCGTCGTCAGTTTTTTCTAAAACTTGAGCAAAAAAATCGGGCGCAATTTCTAACTCGTCACCCGCTTTTACTTTTTTTGCGGGCTTGCACAAAGCATTCCAAATCCCTTGTGTTTCTTGGTCCAAATTGAATTCGAGCACTGCTAAATTTCGTAAAATTTTCGCTGATAATTTCGCCTTAATTACGCGTGCATCATTAAAAACCAACACATCACCTTCTTGCAAAAAATCGGTGAGGTTGATTACTTGTCGGTCACAAATAGTGTAACCGTCAAAGACCAACATCTTAGTTTTTTCGCGCGGAAAAAACGGCGCCTGCGCAATTAATTCGGCAGGCAAATCAAAATTAAAATCGGAAGTTTTTAGCATGAGAGAAGACAAAACACATTTTGGATTTAAGCAGGTAGATCGTGAAGAGAAGGCTGGTCTTGTCAAAGAGATTTTTTCGGGGGTTGCCAAAAAATATGACCTGATGAATGACTTAATGAGCGGTGGAATTCACCGTTTGTGGAAAAATAAAATGGTCGAACAAATTAATTTTTCCGATGCCACAAAATCTTACACAACCATTGATTTGGCGGGCGGGACCGGTGACGTTGCTTTTCGCATTGCCAAAAAAGCGCGCTTAAAAAATGTAAATTGCAAAATCGATGTGGTCGATATTAACCAAGAAATGCTTGATGTTGGCAAAGATCGCGCTGTTGATTTGAATCTTTTTTCTGATCTAAATTTCACTTGCTGCGACGGCGAAAAACTTTGTTTTGAAGATGAATCTTTCGATTTTTTTACCATCGCTTTCGGCATTAGAAACTTCACCAACATAGATTTGGCGCTAGCCGAAGCCTATCGCGTTTTAAAACCCGGTGGAAAATTTTTGTGCTTAGAATTTTCGAAAGTTAACGATTATTTTTTACAAAAAATTTACGACGCCTATTCGTTTAAAGTAATCCCAAAAATCGGCGAAGTAATTTTAAAAGATCGCGCCTCTTACCAATATTTAGTTGAAAGTATTCGCAAATTTCCGACGCAAGATGAGTTCAAAAAAATGATTGAAACGGCCGGATTTAAAAATGTTTCTTACCAAAATTTATCTTTTGGCGCTGCGGCAATTCACGTGGGAATTAAATGAAAAAATTATCTCTGATTTTACTTTTGCTAATAAGCGCTTGCTACGGAATTAACGGCAACTACTGCCCACAACCTAGCGAATATGATCGTAGCGCCGCTCAATCTTATTACGAAAGTTTTGGCAGCAGTCGCGAACGCATGTCTGATGAAAAAGCGAAGAAATTATTTGGCTGCAACTTTCACAAAACCACCGATTACATCTATTCTTTCAGCACGCTTTGGGGAAAGAAATTTATCTTAGTGCGCTACGATAAGGCGGTGACTTACGTAGAAGAGAAATAGTATTAATATCTGCCAAACATTCCTTTGATTTCTTCAATATCAGAAGTTTTGGTAAGAGCCATCATCGTTAAAATTCTAGCTTTTTGCGGGCTTAAATTATCTGCCGTTACAAAACCTAATTCACTGTCATTTAACTCAACATTTGGCACCACTAAACCGGTTCCAACTCTAGCGCTTCTAACAATCACTACGCCTTTTTTTCTAGCTTCAATTAATCTTTCCAAACTGGCTTTGTTCACATTGCCATCACCAACACCGGCAACAATTATTGCTTTCGATCCAGACTCAACCAAGCGATCAATAACGCTCGGCTCGTGCGCAGTATGAGCGTAGATGATATCAACCTTTGGCAAATCTGCTAACTTTTTAACATTGAAAATAGTGTCTGCAGTGTGAGTTCTGATTGGCTCGTAATAAATTTCTGGCTTGCCGTAATAGACATATCCGATCGGGCCAGAGTTATTTGCTTTAAATGAGTTAACTTGAATCGTGCTGGTTTTTGAAACATCGCGAGCAGGCAAAATATCATCATTCATCAAAACCAATACACCTTTGCCATAAGCAATTTTGCTGCTGGCAAGCGCTACCGCATTATATAAATTGAGAGCTCCGTCAGCACTTAAAGAAGTTGCAGGACGCATCGCCCCGACCACCAAAACTGGCTTGTGGCTTTTAACAACTAAGTTTAGGAAATAGGCCGTTTCTTCTAAGGTGTCGGTACCGTGAGTGATAACAATCCCATCAACTGAACGCTTGGCTAAAAGCTCATTTACTCTTTTGGCAATTTTAAGCCACACAGCATTATCGATTTCTTGGCTTGAGATTTGAATTAATTGCTCAGCGTCAATATCAGCTAATTTCTCAATACCGGGAACGGTTTTAATGATTTTTGCGATATCAATTTTTGACGCAGAATATTTAGAACCAACTGCAGAATCTCCAGCGCCAGATATGGTGCCTCCGGTTGCAAGAATAACAATATTTTTGGCTTTAGCATGAGCGTTACAAGAAATTGCCACGCAGAAAACGGTGAGAAAAATCTGAAAAAGTTTCATATTTTTAGAAAAATGGTGCTATCGACTGGAATCGAACCGGCGACCTCTTCATTACCAATGAAGTGCTCTACCCCTGAGCTACGATAGCAATTTAGAAACTGAGGAAAAAGAAGGGGCGCGCATTAAAAGCGCGAGATGATAATTGTCAAACGACTCTGAGAGCTTTTTTGAAAAAGAATTCACGCATGTTCCAAGGACAAAGAATATTATTACTTAGAATCGCCGCTCTCTTCGCCGCCTTCTTCACCACCTTTTTCATCACCGCTGCCATCACTGTCAGAGTGATCTCCAGCTGAGTCGTCGCCTTCGCCGCCTCCACCTTTGCTGCCACCTTGATTTCCGGCTTTACCTATTGCCTCTCGAGCTTTACCAGCTTTTTCCAATCTTTTTTTACCTAATTTTTTACTGGCGCCAACAGCACGTTTTTGAATTTTTGCTAAAACACTTCTGACTTTGTTCATCATTGCAATTGGATCGGCGTCGCCACCCTTCAACTCTGATCCACCCATTAATCTTGCCGCCATTCCCGAAATTTCGCTCATGAATTTGTAAAGCAAGAACATTACCATCGCACCCTTTAAAATGGTGAGAACTTTGACCTGCCCATTTTCGCCAAAAATATTCATTAAAATTGGAATGGTTAAACCAATCATTTCTAGACCCGGCATCGTACCAAAATCATCCAGATTTATCAGACAGGCAACACTATCGCTCATTGGATCTAATATTTTATCTCCGGTATCATCACAGTCAGGAAGTTTGCCATTAACATATGGCTCAATTGAACCGTCCGAGTTTTTGCAAATTTTAGCACAAGAAATTGTTTTAGATGGGGCCTGTCCCGAGAAGGTGGCACTACCAATCATGGTTTTATCCATGATGGTTATAAATAATGCGATATAAGCAAAAAGTATCATGGGCTGCA
>CAIUFU010000184.1 GCA_903898475.1 uncultured Alphaproteobacteria bacterium
AGAAAAAGACCAGCGCCGTCATCACGTTATACAAATAGCAAAAGATAGAGAGAGGTTAACGCTAGATCTAGTCAAATCTTGCGCTGTTTATAGCAAAAAAATAATGCTCTATTCCTGTCACGCTGGCGCATTGAGCAAAGATTTACAAGGCGCTAGCGATTTGGGAGACGTTGAAATAGTTACACTTGGTGGATCAAAACACCCAACCTCTCGGGGCCGATTATATTCAGAATTAGAACAAAGATTTTTGGAACATGGCTCTGATGGTTTGTGTGAATTTGGTACAAACATTTGCCCCGACACTTTTGGCTTAAGACGCGCCAATGGCGATATTTTTAAAGTTAGCTCAATTAAAGTTTTTGAAAGAGGTCAATTGAGACGCTGCCTGTTTCAGATCAAACAAGATGGCGAAGAGGCAGACGGCTGGTGGAATTTACGCGAAAAAATTGAGGTTTCTCCTCAAGGCTTAAGCCAAAGCTTTAAAGACGCCGCACTTACGATTGCCGATTACAGACGCAAAACTGTCGATACAGATTATTGGCTTAGTCTCGGAGCTAATACTTCAAGCGAGTTTTTTCTGCTGAATGAAATGTTGCGCGATGCGGGCGTGAGAGATGCGACTATTTTTAGATCTGGTGCTACAGATCTTTACCTAATCGCCAAATCCGGACAAAGTGAATTGCTGAGAAGATTCTTAAAAATTGAAGGAGGTGAGGGTAGAAACCCAAATCACGACAGCTTTTTAAATCCACTTCTTGCCGCCGCAAAAGAAGGGCATGCTGATGTGGCAGAGGTTTTACTGTCAGAACTTAGCACCTCAGAAGTTGCTGATAGCTGCAAAACACTAAAAAATTTAACAACTGGTGCCAAGTATCGAGGACTTAAGTCAGAGGTCAGAATAAACCTCGATCTAGATTGCTCGGATATAGTTGAGTTTCTTTTTCCTAGAGTGGTCGAAAAAGAAAATTTAGAAGCTGTGACAGCCTTAGTTGATTTTAACTCATTCATTGTTGACCTTCAACCAACGGCCTTAATGATTGCCGCACGCAAACAGAATGAAGAAATTTCAGATCTAATTTTGTCAAAACTAAGTCCAGAGGCAATGTGTCGCAATCTCGTTCGATTGATTAATTCTAACGAACGAGATGCTGCCGAATTTTTATTGTTAAAAGTTTTAAGCAAAATTGCCGAAGAGCAGAAAAAAGAGGCTTCAGAAGAGAAAGATAGTAATTCAATTACCCTAATTCTCGACGCCTTTAAAGAAAAAGGTTGGGCAACATATCGAGCCCCTCAAGACGGCTTGATGACAAGTCATTCAAAAAAAGTTACTTCATCACCGGTTGAAGTTGAGCACTCCACAACAGTATGAATGGGCAACACCGCAATGAGCACAAATCCAGCTCAGAGCATTGCTATTAGAGAATCTGTAGAACCTCTACTTCCTATTATGTAGTTTCACATAATAGACCTTATGTCTTTAATAAATATCATGAAGTAGCTCTTGATGCTTTTGCTTTTTATTATTGCTCACCATCGATAATCGATAACAGATCTTTGAGAGACTCTTGTAGGATCTTGAAACTCCGTCGGAACTTTATCTTTTTTCATGGCTTAAAATGTTTGTTTTCAACTTTAGCAAAAAAAACTCCTCACCAAAAAACATCAAGCAACAAAAAAGCCTCTGAGAAAAATCTCAGAGGCTTTTTGATATTTCTAATTTTGGTCAAAATCGATTAGTTGGCCACTTCAGACGCTGGTACAGCAACTTCAAGATCAAGAGTTTTTGGAGCGGCGATTTTTGGCTTTGCTGCCTCAACTTTTTTAACTTCTTTAGCTCCTTCACCTTGCTTAAATTTAAAAGTCTCACTTGAAGATGAAGTGTCATTTAAAGACTTAACTTCTGCAGCAGCTTGAGGTTTTGCAACCGCAGCAACAGGTTCTTCAGTTGGTTCCATCTTTTTAAATTTAAACACGCGCTTTTCAGTTGTAGTTGGAGCAGTAACTGTTGCCGGTTTTGCTTTTTGACCCGCTTGAATCAAAGACATTACCTTATTGCCCTGCTCTGCCTTCGACTGACCGCTGATAAATTTATATGAAACTTTTGGATCATTAAGCGACTGCTCTTTCACCGGCACAGAAGTGATATTGGCCAATTCTTTTTTCTGAATTGAAACTGGCTCGGCTTTTTCAATCGAACTAATTTTTCCCGAAGAAGATCCGGTAAATTTAAATTTTTTCAAAAGCGATTTTTGTGAAGATGAAGCTGAAGGAGTTGCAGTAATATTCATAAGCTGAGTTGGCACTGACTCAGAAACTCCATCTTGCTCCCCAGACAAATTCGCCATTTTTGTAGATCTTTCGAGATAGTCTCCCAAAAGCTTTTGCACCACATCATTTTCATGATTTCTGGCAACTGTGTAAGAATCAGTAATTTGTTGGGTTAGCAATTTCGTATCCATCAATTTGATGAAATTGAATTTCTCAAACATCACCGCCAAACATTTATCACAATCAGATTGCGAAGCTTGCATGATTGCAGATTCATTAGCTGAATTGACGCCGCTCGCATCCGCATTTTTTTCCAATAAGAAAGTTACTAAAGCAACGTCTCCAGCCAAAGAAGCTCTCATTAGCGGTGTCCAACCTTCATTATCGATGGCATTTACATCCGCACCATTTTCAACCAAAACTTTCGCGATCTCTAAATTTTTCTCACGCGCTGCAATGTGAAGAGCCGTCGCGCCACCAAAGTTTTTTTGATTAATTAGTGCCGCACCGGCTTTGCTAAAAAATTTAATACCAGCCAAATCATTATTTGCTGCGGCTGACATTAATGAGTTAATTCCCGCAACTTGATCGCTTGATTCACTGTAAAGATTTGCCATCTGTGCGCGAATCGATTCGCTAGTCAAAAAAACACCGCAAGTAAGCAGTAAAATTCCGCCAAGTAAAATGCTGTTTGCGCCTTTAAACTTAAGGGCTGATCCGTTTATTGCTTTGATCATAATTTTTGATTTAGTGAAGAATTGATTTATGACAAAAAACTATTGTCGCTGATTTACTATTTCCAGCGATTTTCAAGCTCCTGTATCAAAGATTGTTTTTCGGGATTATATGGTTTTTCAATCCAAGGTTTTGCTCCGTTTTTCAAAAGAAATTTAACGATGATTTCTTTCTTGTGACGATAGGCAATTGATAGCGCCGTAAAGCCGTCATTATCCATCACATTGACATCGACCCCTTTCGACACAAGTAGTTCGGCCGCAGGCAAAAAGCCAACTCGCGCCGCATGCATCAAAGAAGTTCTGCCAAAGGAATCGACATATTCTATGTCCGCTTTATTGCTTACCAAAATCTCTAGCGCCTTGATGTCGAGCAACTCAATGGCAATATCTAGCGGAGAATATCCAAGGTTATTTGGAAAATTCGGATCAGCTCCGCGAGCCAACACAGACGCCATCACTGGATATTTCTGCAACAAGACTGCGTAAGTTAAAATCGTGTCACCAATTTGATTTTTTACATTTGGATTTTCGATATCTTTGTAAGCGCTATTAAAAAAAGCAACACTACCACTTGCCACTGCGTCAAATAGAATCGCTATTCTTTCTTGGTCAGTTAGAGGAGAAGGAATATGCAAATTGTCAGCAGTGCGAAAACGGTTGATAATAGGGGGCGCAGGAGGTTCGTCCGAAATAAATCGATTCAGATTCTTTTTCTGTGGCACAATTTTTGCTTCTTCATCTTCTGTCAAATTTTCATCATTTTCTGCCTCAGAATTTTGAGCGCTATCTTCAAATTTGAGCAAATATTTAGCGCGTAATTCGCGTAATTTTTTAGCTTTTTCACGATGCTTTTTTTCGTAAAGTTTCTGACGTTTTTCTGCCTCTAAACGCTTTTTTAAATCGCGCTTCTTTTTTGAATTAACATATTTTTCCGTCTTCTTTTTTGCTCCAACCGCCACATCCTCCGGCTTTAATTCCGGTGCCACAACTGGCGCCTCCGCGCCTTTTATTTCCTGCGGCAATGCCTTAACTTTGTCGGCACCTTTTTGCAAAAAGTTGCTGATTTTATCGGTAAAACTTGCCTCAGCTGGCTTATCTGCCTCTTTGCTTTCTGGCACCACCACTGGCTCTGCTACAGGTTCTGGATCTTTCGGGGCTGGTTGTACAAATTTTACCTGCGGCTGTTTTTTGGTAGATTTTACATCTGACTTTACTTCCGGAGCATCCGGCAAAACTGGCGGCAATTCTTGCTTTGGAGGCTCTGGCGGAAGTGGAACAGCACCAGATTTTTTATCAACATCGTCCAAACCCAAAGATTCCAAATCAACCTTAACATCCTTGCCACCAAAAGGATCAAGCTCAGCTTTTTTGGCTTTCAAAGTGGCATTAATTTGCTCCATGCTTTGCGGCACTTTGCTTTGCGCAAAAGCCTCACAAGAGAAAATTATTGAGATGAGAAGAAGAAGTGTTTGCAACATTAATACTTAATTATTCCACCGGATCAAATCCGCTTTTTTTGGAAAAAGGATGACATTTTAAAAGGCGACAAACTCCAAGGAATAAACCTTTTATCAAACCTTTTTTCTCAATTGCGGTAATCATGTAATTTGAACAGGTCGGAGTGAAGCGGCATTTGTAATTTCCAAGAAGCGGCGAGAGGATTAACTGGTAAAGTTTTATGAAAAAAATTGGCAGTCGTTTCATTTTAGTAACTCCAACCATTCTTCTTCATTTAACACTTTCAAACCCAACTCATTTGCCTTCTTCAGCTTAGACCCAGCATCACTTCCCGCTACTACAAAATCAGTTTTACTCGAAACCGAACCAACCACTTTCATGCCAAAATCTTCGGCTTTTTTCTTAGCTTCGGCGCGCGTCATTTTTTCTAAAGTGCCAGTAAAAATCACTGATTTTCCAGCAAATTTCGAATCAGAATTTTTTAATTTAGCATCTGCAATTTGTAATTCGCTTTCTAGGTCGAGAACCATTTTGAGATTTCTCTCGTCACGAAAATAATCGATTAAAGCCTGAGCCATTTTTTCACCGATACCATCAATTGCGACGCAATCTTGGTAAGATTGATTTTCCGCCAGAGCAGTTAAATCATGCTTCGAAAGGCTTAACATGACA
Source organism: uncultured Alphaproteobacteria bacterium (assembly GCA_903898475.1). Taxonomy (GTDB): domain Bacteria; phylum Pseudomonadota; class Alphaproteobacteria; order Rickettsiales; family UBA1997; genus UBA2645. The sequence goes on from CAIUFU010000184.1 coordinate 5,136, forward strand.
TCGAGAAAATTTCGGCTCGAAATAAAATGCTGTGCCAAAACTTTCGAAGTTGTCTCCCCAACGTGACGAATTCCAATCGCGTAAATAAATTTTTCTAACGAAATTTGGCGTTTGGCATCAATTGCCGCAAATAAATTATCGACTGATTTTGTGCCCCAGCCGATTTTTTTACGCAGCGGATTTTCGCAAGTTTCTTCATTTTTTTCTAAGCGAAAAATATCAGCAAAACTTCTAAAGCGACCTTCCAAAAAGAAATTCTCCACCTGCTTCTTTCCAAGCCCCGTAATGTCAAAAGCATCTTTTGAAACGAAGTGCTTTAGCGTTTCTTTCAACTGCGCTTCGCAAGAAAGGCCGTTCTCACAACGCAGCACCACATCATCTTCAACTTTAATAATTTCTGAACCGCAAGACGGACAATTTTTTGGAAAAACAAACGGCACCGAATCGGCTTTTCTTTTTTCCAAATCAACTTCCAAAACCTGCGGAATCACGTCCCCTGCCCTTTGAATCAAAACCAAATCGCCAATGCGAATGTCTTTACGAGCAATTTCATCTTGATTGTGCAAAGTGGCGCGCGACACCACAACGCCGCCAATATTGACTGCGGCGAGTTCGGCAACTGGAGTTAAAGCGCCGGTGCGACCAATTTGAATCACGATATTTTCAATTTCGGTTTTACCTTTTTCTGCAGCAAATTTATGCGCAATAGCCCAGCGCGGGCTGCGGGCGACAAATCCCAATCGCTCTTGCAAGACGAAATCATTAACTTTGTAAACCATACCATCAGTGTCGTAGTCAAACTGGTAGCGCGAATCGGCAATTTTTTGGTAGAGATCCATCACCTCATCAATGCCGCGACAAAGCTTTGAATGTGGTTCGGTTTTAAAACCGAACTCACGTAATTTTTGGTGCAATTGATCTTGCGAGTTGCAAATAAAATCATCGGAAACATCGCCCACGGCGTAAGCAAAATAGCTCAATTTTCGCGAAGCAGTAACTGTCGAATCAAGCTGGCGAATCGAGCCTGCAGCGGCGTTGCGGGGGTTGGCAAAAATCTTGGCGCCCTGCTCTTCTTGTCTGGCGTTTAACTCTTCGAAATCTTTTCGGCCCATGTAAATTTCGCCGCGAATTTCTAAAACTTTTGGCGCGCCTTGCAAAAGCTGCGGAAAATTCTGCAAAGTTTTGATATTTTCTGTAACATCTTCGCCTTCAAATCCATCGCCACGCGTGGCTGATTGTGTTAGTTTGCCATCTTCAAAACGCGCCGAAAAAGACAGCCCGTCAATTTTTGTTTCGCAGAAAAATTCTAATTTTGGCGCGGCAGAAAAACTGAATAAATCAACCGCCTCTTCTTTTTTATCGAGTCCTAAAAAGCGATTTACGCGATCAAAAAAATCAGAAATATCTTCTACTGAAAAGCCATTAGCCAGCGACAACATTGGTTTCTTGTGAGTAATTTTGGAAAAACCTTCCAAAGCTTTTCCACCAACTTTTTCTTTTTCGCTGACAAAAAATTGGGGAAATTCCTCGCGATATTTTTCCAAACTTTTGCGCAATTCGTCGTAATTAGAATCAGAAATTAACGGCGCGTCTAAAGTGTGATAAGCCCTGTCATG
>CAIUFU010000185.1 GCA_903898475.1 uncultured Alphaproteobacteria bacterium
AACCTGATGGGCCGTAGCCTGTTTCAAAAAGTACGTAACCTTTTTCTGGGGTCTTGCCCCCAACTTTTTCTAAAATTCTGCGCGCTTCTTCAAAGGGCCAAGCTTTTGATTCGAGGTAAGATTTTTGTGAAATATTCATAATTTAATGTGTTTTTAAAAATTTAATCAGATCGGTTTTTTGCAATTTAAAATCATTTGCCGCCCAGAATTTTTTAGCCATTTCGATGGCATTTCCAGCAGCTTGCCCCGTGAATCCAAGATTAATCACATCTTCACCACCTATTGGAAAATTTGGTAGGGAAAAGTTTTGTAAGAATTGAATATTTTTTTTGGCGTCAGAATTTTTTTGAAAATCGGAATTTTTGGCCAAAAAAAGTAAATACAAATCGAGTACAAGATTTTTGTCGGCAAAAGCGAGAAGTTGTTTCAGATCTTCCATTCTAAGCTCAAGCCCACTGGACCCCGTCGTAAAGACGGGGTGACAAACTCTAGTTTGAGTTTCGTCTCGCCTCTCTCTCGGTGTCACCCCGTCTTCATGACGGGGTCCAGTCAGCGCATTCAAAAGGTACAAAAAATACTTCTTCTCTAAATTCGTCGCACAAATTTCTTGAGCAAAAATTTTTAAATCGATTTCTTTTTGCAAAAATAATGTCGCGATTTTTAGGTTTTGCGTAGCTAAAAATTCAAACTCTTTTTCTAACTTAAAAAGTCGCTCCAGAGCTTCAATATCAAGCTTTGAACTAAAAATTGAATCAGCAATTTTTTGCTCTTTAAAAACTTTTAAAACCGCGATTAAATTTTCTTTTTTCGCACTCAAAAGCATTTTTAGAACTTCAGCGCGCACCCTTTCTTTCGATAATTTTTTTAGGTTTTCTCTTTCGAGCACGCAAGCAGCTAAACCTTGAACATCAAGCTCTGCCGCATATTGGCAGCTAAATCTGAAGAAGCGCAAAATGCGCAAATAATCTTCTTCAATTCTGGTTTTTGCCTCACCGATGAATCTAACTTTTTGCTTTTGAATGTCAGAAATTCCATCGAAGTAGTCACTGACCAAGCCAGCAGAATCAAGGCAAAGCGCATTAATTGTAAAATCGCGCCTCTGCGCATCTAAAAAATAATCACTAACAAATTCTGGCTCGCAGTGACGCCCGTCAGTTTTGTCATCTTTGCGCAAAGTGGTGATTTCGAAATTCTTTCCACCCACCACTGCTGTGATCGTGCCAAATTTAACGCCGGTTGGAATCGCTTTGATTTTATTTTTGTTAAGAATTTTGACGATTTCGTCGGGCAAATATTTTGTGCAAAAATCAAAATCGTGAACTTCTTTCTTAAGCAGCAAATCACGCACAGCGCCGCCAACAATGTGGATTTCTTCACCAAAAATTTGAAAAAGAGTTTTTACTTCTGGGGAAAATTTTTTGACTAATTCTGGATGGGAAAAGGTTTTTGGATTCATTAAATTATAAAAAATTCTATGTCATGCTGAGCCTGTCGAAGCATGACAATGAGGTTTAGATCACCGTTAAAAACAAACCCAGCTCATCAGCTTTTCTAATCACCTCAACCTTATCTAAAACCAACGTAGAATTAGCCTGAATCGCAATGCCGCCAATTCCTGAGGCAAAACAATTTTTAATTGTTTCAACGCCTATCGTTGGCATGTCTGCTTTCATGCTTTGTTTGGCTTTTTTCATTTTGAGCAAGACAGCGTTTTTTTTGTAATCAACTTTCAAAGTGGCACATCTTTTAATCATCTCGTCAGTGCCTTCCAGAGCTTCCACCGCAATGATTTGTTTTTGCGCAATTACCAAAGATTGCCCAACATCAAAATTAGAAAATGACTTAATCGCCTTCACACCAAGCGCAATATCTTCGAGGTTTTCTTTTGTTGGTTGGTGGCTCGTCAGTGTTGATTTTGCTGAGATCACGCAATCTAACAACTCATCAATTCGCAAAATTTTTAAACCTTCTTTTTCAAAAAATTTAATCACTGCACGTAAAACCGCGTCATCTCCCAAAATTTTATTAGCTAAAATTTTAGCCAACAAAACTGCCCCACGCTTATCAACTTTTAGTGACGAAAAATTTGGTTTGGTAACGCCACCAATAAAAACTAAATTCTTAATTTCATTTTGATGAATCGCCGCCAAAAATTTTTCAACCTCGCCATAGCCCACAGTTATTGGGTTGAAAGCCGAGTAATCAATTTCGTAAACCTCACCTTCCAGCAAAAATACTAAAAATTTGCGACCTTTTTTCTGGCAATCTTCAATCAACATTTTTGGCAAAGATCCGCGTCCGGCGAAAATTGCAAGTGAGCCTAAATTATCCTGCATGGTTTAAACTAGCGCCTCCATCAATAAATAGAATTTGCCCCGTAACAAAATCATTTTTTAGCAAAAACTCAATTGTCTGCAAAATATTTTCAACTTCCCCTTTGGTTTTTAGAGGAATTTTTCTGATGAGATTTTGGGTTTCAATCGAAGGATTTTTTTCATCAATTGAGTTTAAGATAAAACCAGGCGCAACACCATTAACTCTAATTTGAGGCGCTAATTCCAAAGACAACATTTTGGTGAATTCCGCCAAAGATTTTTTGCTCAAAAGATAGTAAAAATAACTAGTGTCGAAACGCGCAATATTCTTGTCGATCATGTTAATGATCTGAGCATTTTTTAGAGAATTTCTTTCGATATTTTTGGCGAATTCTTTGCTTAAAATTAGCGGTGAAATTAGGTGAGTATTTAAATTATTCATCAGCTCTAAGTCGCCCGCATCAAGGAATTTCGAGCGAGTAAAAATTGAGGCATTGTTAATTAACAAATTCCAATTCGAGAATTTTTTTTGCACCGCATCTGCCAACTTTTTAGCCTGCAGAGGATCACATAAATCGCAGTGAAAAATCTCGCATTTCACCCCAAAATCAGCGCGGATTTTTTCTGCCAAAACTTCAGCTTCTTTTTTTGAACTCTTGTAAC
>CAIUFU010000186.1 GCA_903898475.1 uncultured Alphaproteobacteria bacterium
GTAATGGTGCAATTTTAGCAAATTGCTCTCGAGTAATGCTGCTTGGATATTTTTTCTTGTTCATGAACCTCCCTTGTTATTGATGACAAAGGATTGGCTCAGGATTTTTAATAAGTCAAAGACTTAGGACGGGTTCTAAGACTGCTTCAAAGTATTAACCAAGGACTTGCGCACTTCTTTAACTTCCGCCACCTGCAAATCATCAAGACTAAACGGCCCGAAAGACACGCGGATCAAGCGGTTAACCTGCAATCCTAAATGCTCCATCACCTTTCTAATCTCGCGATTTTTGCCTTCTTCGAGAGAAATTTTTAACCAAGAGTTCGACTCTTTTTCTACATCCACTTCAACCTTAATGCCAGCATATCTAACGCCGTCAACCGTGATGCCTTTCTCCAATTTTTTTAATCTTTCGTGGTTTAATTTTCCAAAAACCCGCGCGCGATATTTTCTCACCCATTTATTTTTCGGCAGCTCCATGTAGCGCGCAAGCTCGCCGCTGGTGGTTAAAACCAAAAGGCCTTCGGTGTTGTAATCTAGCCTGCCCACCGTGATTACGCGCGGCATGTTTTTTGGCAATAAGTCAAAAATTGTTTTGCGATTGTGCGGATCTTTAGTTGTGGTCAAAAATCCAACCGGCTTGTGAAACAGCCAAATGCGCGCCTCTTGCTTGGCGTTGATTAACTTGTCGTTAATTTTAATCGACTGGTCGGTAATAAAAGTTGCGGGGCTAGTCACTATTTCGCCGTTTACTTTCACCACACCTTCAAGAATTAACGCCTCAGCTTCGCGGCGTGAGCAATGTCCTGATTGCGCAATTACTTTCGCAATGCGGATGCCTTTTTCTTCTGTTGTTTTAACTGTCATTTTATTTGTCTGAATTTCTGTTTTTATACTTCGCTGCCGCTTCTACAAACGCTTCGAAGATTTTTCTATCCGCATCGCACACTTCAAATTCTGGATGCCATTGCACGCCTAAACAAAATGGATGATTAGGTTTTTCAACGGCTTCAATTACTCCGTCTGATGCTTGCGCAACCACTTTCAAACCTTCTCCTGCGATTTTTGCCGCCTGATGGTGTGAAGAGTTGGTTTTGATTTTTTCTTCACCAACAATGTCAAAAAGTCGAGAGCCTTTTGCGATTTCAACATCGTGATATCCGATTTTGTAATCGTTAAAACCCTCAAAATGGCTCTGCTCGTGATCCATGTATTTTTCTTCGTCTGGAATATGCTGAATCACTTTGCCGCCGTGCAAGACGTTGATCAATTGCATACCATTGCAAATACCAAGTAAAGGCACTTGGGTTTTGATTGCTCTAAGCCCCAATTCATGCTCAAAATTTTCGCGAATGTCGTTTAGTTTAACTGCTGGGTGAATTTCGTCAGCACCGTAGCGCTTTGGGTGAATGTCAAAATAACCACCAACCACCATCAATCCATCAAGCGATTCAAGGTAAGAATCGATCAAATCATAATCGTAAGTAAGTATAACTGCCGCACCTCCAGCCTTGTTTACCATCTCAACATAATTAGCGCGCAAAGCGTAATAATTTCTAGTTGAGTAAGCGCCCGGGCAGCCGTCTTTATAGTCTGGAACTATGCCAATTATGGGACGAAAAGTTTTAGCTTTAATCATATTTAAGAAATTTTTTGATTTTCAATTGCTGCCGCAAGCGCTGCAAGCCTTGCTACTAGCGAGTAAATTGGCACCATTTTATTTTTTTCTAAACCAAGTTTTAGTTGATTTTCCGACAAATTTTCTAAGTCAAAAAAGCTCGCGCCCGTAGAATTTAAACTAATTTTTTCATCACGAGACTCATTAACGCGAAACAGGTTTCCAACCACACAGCCGTTGATTAGATAAATCATCGGCTCAGCAATTTTATCATCAATTCTGTCGAGAGTTTTAATGCCTTCCTGCACCATCACCTGCGTGGTTTGCACTGAACCTTTGAGCATGTTCATTTTATTGCGCTCTTTCTTGTTTATTTCCAAAACCTCTGTTCCAGAAAAAACTGGCCAAACCGCAATTCCGTAGGTTCCGTTATCAGCTTTGATGTAGCAATAAGGATCCTCGGCAACGCCATATTCTTGATATTTTTTGCGCAGATTTTCGATCATTAAATCAACATTTTTTGCCAAATCTTCGAGGCCTTTTTGCTCTTTAAAATTCACATCTTTGTGTGACGTGTGCATTGAAGAAATCAGCCAAGGATCAATTTCTAAAATTTGCGCAAGCTCAACTGCCAATTGGTTATAAATGTCAAAATGCTGCGACTTGGTTCTACGATGCCAGCCCATATTTTTTGACGGAACAATCGGGGTTTTTACATCTACGAAAACTTCAGGAATGCCATCAGTTAAATCATTATTTAACACAATCACATCAGCTTCAAACCCATCAACAGTTACAACTTTTTCAGATTTTTTAATAACTGGATGAAGCGTGATGAAGTGGCCATTTTCTAGGTCAATCTCCGCTTTTTCTGCAAGCAAAGTTCCAACCAAAACCTCGGCGCTTGCCGATAAAATTTCCTGCAAATAACGCACATTTTCAAGATAGCGCAAATTGCGCGTGTGGTTTTCGGGAATAATTAAAATCTTTTTTGCTTGCGGAAAATTGGTAACGAAAAAATCACGCGCGATAATTTTTGCCTTCTCTTTTGAAACTTCAGAAAGGTTGTTAAAGCCAGCCGGAAAGCAGTTAGTGTCAATTGGTGCGATCTTTGTTTCAGAGTGTCTAAGATCAACTGAATTGTAAAAAAGCGCCGGATTTTGCTGAAATTTTTTTGCAAAAAAATCTTCAATTTCTTGAGTTTTGTCGCTGATTTTTTGCCAAAGAATTTCGGTAATTTTTTGCATTAGATAATTTTTAGTTGGTGAAATTTCCGGCGTAAGATTTCTGTTTTACTGAAGCGATTTTTGGCTCTTCAATTTCAAAAACAAAATTACGACTTTGAGCAAATTTGATCGCTTCTTCTTTGCTAACAAATTCAAAACGAAATTGTGACGAAGTGTCGCTTGCCGAAACCCAACCAGTCAAAGGATTTACTGATCTGATATTGGCTTCTTCAATTGGCGTGACTAACCATTTTTTGGTGTTTCTTTTGCCAGATTGCATTGCTGATTTTGTCGGACGAGAGATTTTTACTTTCATGTTTCTAGAAATTTAAAAGTTTAATTATTTACCTACCGCAACACCTTCGCGCCTAGGATCAGCGCCACCGGTGATTTTATTTTTTTCTAGCGCCACAGCACTAATTCCACTAACAATTTCAATCACCTTAGTTTCGTGGCCCATCTTATTCAAAGCTGATTTTAAATTGGTGATATTTTGATTTTTCTCCAATTCCACCACGTCATTTAAAACCACAAATGACGGCAAAGCAATTGCCTGCTGCACATCCAAACCAAAGTCGAGATGATTCACAATCGCTTTTACAACAAATTGAATAATTCTCGGTCCCCCCGGGGATCCCACAACCATCAGCAATTTGCCTTTCTCGTCAAAAACAAAAGTTGGCGACATTGAACTACGCGGTTGTTTGTGAGGCTCAAGACGATTGGCAACTTTTTTGCCATTTTTTTGCGGCTCAAAAGAAAAATCTGTAAGCTGATTATTTAGCAAGAAACCATCAACCGACAAGGCCGAGCCGAAGAAATATTCAATCGAGCTAGTCATTGCAACGGCGTTGCCCTCAGCATCCACAATCGACATGTGAGTGGTTGAAGGCATTTCGGCTGCTTTGTTATTTAGCGTCAGGTTTTTATTTTCGGGAGTAAATTTTCCCGCCTCAACTTTGGCAATTGCGTGCTTTGAATCAATCAAAGCAGCGCGAGATTTTAGATATTTTTTATCAAGAAGTTTTGCCAAAGGAACCAGCGAAGAATCGCCCAAATACTCGTTGCGATCAGCGTAAGCTAAACGCGTTGCTTCAATAATTAAATGCACAGCCTCTTCCGAATTTGGCTGCAATTTTGCCAAGTCAAAATTTTCTAAGATTCCCAAAATCTGCAACATTGTGGCACCACTTGAAGGTAATGGCATTGTGCATACTTTATATTTTCCACGATATTTAGCGCAAAGTAGCTCGCCTTTTTTGACACGGTAATTTTTTAGGTCGCTTGCCGACAAATATCCCGCATTGGTTTTAGAATTTTGCACTGCACTGACAATATCGCTTGCGATCTTACCGCTGTAGAAGTCATTAATTCCTTCTTTGGCAATTTTTCTAAAAGTTGCCGCTAGTTTTTTGTTGGTAATTTTTTCACCAACCGCGAAAGGTTTGCCGTTTTTATTCAAATAAATTTCGGCAGTTTCGTCGAATTTTTTTAAGTAAGAAATGCTCGCCGAAAGATTGTGAAATCTCTCGCTCACCACAAATCCATTATCCGCAATTGCAATTGCTGGTTCAAAAAGTTGTGCCCAAGGCAATTTGCCATATTTTTTGTGAGTTTCTTTCATCAGCTTTAAAGCTCCGGGCACACCTACAGACATGCCGCCCTGCACTACGTCGTTAAATTCACGCGGCTTGCCATTTTTATCCAAGAACATGTCGCTTTTAGAATTTGCCGGAGCGGTTTCGCGACCGTTAAAATAAACTGTTTGGCCAGTTTTTTTGTCGTAATAAAGCAACAACGCCCCGCCACCGATGCCAGAAGAGTGAGGTTCCACAACATTCAAAACCAATTGCGTTGCAATCATAGCATCAATTGCATTGCCGCCTTTTGCTAACATTGCAGCACCTGCTTTGCTCGAGGCTTCAGTGGCAGAAGCCACCATGTATTTTGTGCCTTCAACAACTTTTAAATCGCGAAACCCCGAATCAGGCTCGCCCACCCAAACATCTGAAAGGCTAAATGAGCTTTTGTGATTTTTATTGGCGCAGGCAGAAAACGCCAAAACCACAAAAATCAGGAAAATTTTGAGAAGATTATTTTTCATATTTTGCGCGAAAGATTTTAAAAATTGCGGAAGAAAAAATCAGAAAACAACCAAACCAAATCAAGTAAACAAAGGGTTTGTAATAGGCGCGCACCGCGTAATTTTCTTCTTCATCCTTATTGCCAATCACTAAATAAAGGTCACCAAAAATTCCATGTTTGATTGACGCTTCGTTAGTGGTTTGCTCAGAAACCGGGTAGTAGCGCAGTTGCGGCTTTAGCTCTCCAATTTCTTTATCACCTTTTAGAATCACAAAATTGCCTTGGCGCGCTAGAAAATTTTTGCCCACGGCATGTTCAATATCGACAAATTTAATTTCGTAATTGGCGATTTTTAGCGACTGACCTTGCTTGAGATTAATTTCTTTGGTTAGGCCAAAAGACGAGGTTAGAACAATTCCAATGACAATAATGGAAAAGCCAAAATGCGCCAAAGTCATCGCGACATTTTTGCGTGAAAGCAACGTAATTAAAGCAGAGAAAATCGCCAAAAACAAAATGACAATTTGCAAAATATCAGCACTTTTTTGGTAGAAAAAAGTAAACGCCGTAATTGCCGCTGAGGCCAATAAAACCAAGATTATTGGGCGATTATTGAATTTAGATTTTTGTGAGTAGCTTAACTGATTTGAAATTGCCAAAAACGCCAAGAATGGCGCGATTAAAATGCTGAAAATTTTATTGTAGTAATCGGGTCCAATTGAAATGAATTGGTCGAAAAATCCGCGAGAAAAAATTGGGTAAATCGTGCCCAAAAGCACCACGAATAAAGAGATTATCAGCACGTAGTTATTGAACAAAATCGCACCGATTTTCGACCAGAAGAAAATCTTTTTTTCGTCACTTTTTAGCTTCGACATTTTGACGCCAAAAATTAGCAACCCGCCGCCGCCAATTAGCAAAATTAACCCGATGACGAAGAAGCCGCGCTTGGCGTCAATGGCGAATGAATGCACTGAGGTCAAGACTCCAGAGCGAACTAAGAAAATGCCAAAGAGACATAAAATGAAAGTAAGCACCGCTAAAAATGCTGTCCAAATTTTAAATATTTCTTTTTTTTCTAACATCTTCAAGCAATGCACCAAAGCGGTTGCAGCAATCCACGGCATTAGCGAAATATTTTCTACCGGATCCCAAAACCAATAGCCACCCCAACCTAGTTCGCGGTAAGCCCACCAAGAGCCCAGGCCAATTCCCAAAGTCAAAAATCCGTAAGAAAAGAACAGCCAGTTTTTTAAATTAGCGGCGAATTTTTGGTCGATTCTTTCGGTGAGAAGTCCGGCGATGGCAAATGAAAAAATGAGCGAGAAGCCAATATATCCAGTGTAAAGCATTGGTGGATGAAGCGCCAAACCGATATCTTGCAAAAGCGGATTAAGGCCAAGCCCCGCTTCTGGAACCGGAAAAATTCTTTCAAATGGGTTTGAGGTAAAAGCGGTAAAGGCCGCGAGAAGCCCAATAATTGCTGATTGCGACGAGCTGACGATGAGCTTTTGTTTAATGTCAATTTTGCTCAAAAGTGCGAAGCCAAAACTGTAAGCTGAGATGATTGAAATCAGCAGCAGCATTGATCCTTCGTGATTGCCCCAGCTGCCAGAAATTTTGTAAATAAAAGGTTTTAGGTGGTGCGAATTTTGGTAAACATTGGCAACGGAATAGTCAGAAATGAGGAAAGAATAAATTAGGCAGCATTGCGTTAGAATCGCGGCAATTAAGGTTGCGGCGCTCAAAGCGAGCGTGATTTTTTCTAACTCAAGAAGTTTGGCGTGGCTGGTTTTTTTGAAAGAAATAAAGCTAAAAATCGGCAAGAAGATGCTAATTGAGAGAACTAATAGCAGTAGGGCAAAACCGATTATTGGGGACATGATTTTTTTGGTTTGAAAGTAATAGGTTCCTGAGCAAAGCGCGAAGCGCGTCGTCGAAGGACCCGAAGCTCGAGATTCTGGCCCTTCGACGACGCTACGCTTTGCTCAGGGACCTATGA
>CAIUFU010000187.1 GCA_903898475.1 uncultured Alphaproteobacteria bacterium
GTGGTGACAGATCTGAGCGCATTAGAACTTACAACTTTCCTCAAAGTCGTGTTACCGACCATCGCATTAATTTAACCAGCTATCGAATTGATGAGATTATGCTGGGCGAATTAGATGAGTTTATTAACGCTCTGACTGCGGATGACCAAGCGAAGAAGATGTCGCAAGAGGATTAAATAACGCGTTCATCATTGATTGGCACTATTTGACTGTAGCGATTCTGCGCTGTTGTTGTTCTGGGAGTGTCTCTAAAAACTATCGGCGCTATTTCATCTAGGTCATTGTTGAGTGGCGGGTTAATGCCGGTCTCAATATCGACAACTGCTACATGATTTGGTGCTGGTGGTGTGATGGTATGATATTCGCCATCCGTTGCAAAATCTCTTAAAATTGGGTGCAAAAAAGTCTCCGCAAATTCGCGACCACTTTCGCTATCAATTCTTTCGCAATGAGATGTGAATTTCTCGTAAAATCCCTCATATTTTTGACGCAGATCATCCAAATCAACATTGGGCAGATTGTTGACCGGGTCATTTGTCGATCGCGCTTTCTGCAACGCGCCAATAAAATGAGCGTAAGCCAATGTTTGTATTAGGCAGGGATCGGTAATAGGATGTCTTTGTCGATCTGCATAAAAATTCGCCCCGTAATCTAAGCGATGTCTCATCAAAATATCTTTTTGAGAGCGAGCGCTGGCAAGAGAATCTTCGTCCAAAGAGGTCGACAAATCTGTCGCGAGAGGTGTTTGAGTAAAAATATGATTCATTAATGCGACCGCGTCTTGCGCGGAAGATGCGGGATTTGTTTTTAAAGCTGCAATTACTGATTCGCTAAAATCGTTTAGCAAGGAAGTGACTCCGCAATTAAGAGCTTGGTTTAAAAATTCTGGCTGAAGGCCAAATCTTGCTCGGTCAATTTGGTTGGGTTCTCCCACAGCTACTTGGGTTCTTCTTTGGTTATAACGCTGTCGGCGATCGATTATTAACTCTGTTAAAAAGCTTACTGTTCCGACGTCAGCTAAAACCATTCCTACAGGCAATAAAGCCTGTTCACCACTAAACACGCCGGCATAGACCATTGTTAATCCGGCAGCGCTTGAGAAGAGTTCGAGTGATTGGCGTAATCTTGTTGGTAGATTTTCTCTGTTGTTTATATCGGCCCGAAATCTTTGAAAAAAATTTCTAAAGGAAGCGGCAATCGTCTCGGGGTTGTGGTTCCTTCTGAAATAATTAATTATTGATTCTAAGTTTGCGTTTAATGGCGTTTCGTTGATTAAAATTAGACCTTGGGATGGTTGTTCTGGATAGATTAGAGTCGTTCTAGACATGGATTTGAGGGTTTTATTTACTAATTCCAACCAGCAACTGATCTTCCTCGAGCTGGTTTTCAAAAGAGAATTCAGTTCTTTCTTTGGCAGCGGCAGCGTCAGAGGTGCAAATTAGTTCTCGAGCTAAAACTTGTTCTGAAATGTATTTTTCAAAACTGTGAGCCACTTCAAGAATACGTGAATTTGGTGAGAAAATTTTCAGAGAAATGTGGTCAGAAATATTCAAATCTGCATCTTTTCTGTTTTGCTGAATGGCGCGAATGATGTCGCGCGCGATGCCTTCGTCTTCTAATTCTTTAGTAACTTCGATATCTAGCTGAACCAAGTAATCATTGGTTGAAAGGGCTGCGATGGCGAATTTCTTTTCGTCATTATTTTTTGTCGCAAGTTTCAATTCGAAATCATCTCCTTCCAAAACTACGCCGGCGATTTCAATTTCTTTTTCGGAGATTTTTTTCCAGTCACCAGATTTTGCAGCGCCCGTAATTTCTTTAATTTTTGCACCAAATTTAGCGCCGATTTTTTTGAAATTTATCTGCAATTTCAACTCAGCTAATTCAGAAATTTCTTCCTTAATTTCGATTGATTTTACGTTAACTTCTTCAGCGATAATTTCGGAGAAAGGCAAAATGCGTGCGGCATTTTTGCCAATTACGATTAGTTTATTTAGAGGCAAACGAACGCGGAGATTTTTATTGTCGCGAATTGACAGGGCAACGGAGCAGAGGTTGCGCACTAGATCCATGTCGGCGACTAGTTCTTTTTCGTCAGGCAAAAAAGATAGTTCGGGGAAGTCTTGCAGGTGGATGGAATTTTTGCGATTGATCACGTTGTTTGGAAATTAATTTTGGAAATTGATTGTGGAAACTGGGCCCCGCAGTAAATGCGGGGTGACACCGAGAGAGAAGTGAGATGAAACTTAAACTAAAGTTTGTCACCCCGCATTTACTGCGGGGTCTAGTGCGCGGTTAAGGACTGGCTTTGAAAAATCAGTTTTAAACCAACTCCCCAATCACAAAAACTTCTTCACCAGCTTTTGCTAAAACATTTTTCACTTCATCAGCGTCAGATTTTTCAACCACCAAAACCATGCCAATGCCGCAATTGAAAGTGCGGTGCATTTCTTCGTCGGTGACGTTTCCAAGTTTTTGTAAGTAATCGAAAATTTCTGGGCGAGTCCAAGATTTGTAATCAATTTTTGGTGTAACATTTTTCGACAAAACGCGTGGCAGATTTTCGGTTAACCCGCCGCCAGTAATGTGTGACAAGGCTTTTACTTTGCCGGTTTTAAGTGCTTCTAGGCAAGATTTTACGTAGATTTTTGTCGGAGTAAGCAGCGCTTCGCCAACAGTTTTTTCGTCCGAAAATTTGTCAGAAAATTTCACAGAATTTTGTGACAAAATGTAACGCGCTAGCGAGTAACCATTTGAGTGAACGCCGCTTGATTTAAGGCCGATTAAAACGTCACCAGCTTTAGTTTCTCTCGGCAAAATTTGATCGCGCTCAACGGCGCCAACGGCGAATCCCGCCAAATCATAATCTCCCGCTTGATACATGCCGGGCATTTCAGCAGTTTCGCCACCGATTAAAGCGCAGCCCGCTTGCTTGCAACCATCGGCAATGCCTTTGATAACTTGGGTTGCAACTTCAACTTCAAGCTTAGAACAAGCAAAATAATCTAAAAAGAAAAGTGGCTCGGCGCCTTGAACCACAAGGTCGTTTACCGACATTGCAACTAGATCAATTCCAATCGTGTCGTGTTTTCCAACTTCAATTGCGACTTTTAATTTTGTGCCAACGCCGTCAGTTGAAGAAACCAAAACCGGATCGCGGAAGTTGCATTTTTTCAAATCAAAGAGCGCGCCGAAGCCGCCCAAATCAGAGTCTGCGCCAACGCGTTTAGTTGCTTTTGCGAATGGTTTAATTCGATTAATTAATTCGTTTCCAGCGTCGATATCGACACCAGCTTGTTTGTAATTTAGGGACATTTTTCTTGCGATTTAAGAAGGGGGCGCAAAGCTTGATAAATATGGCTCCACGAGATGTTTAATTCTTTTTGTTCAATTCCAAATGTCGAGAATTTTTTTACTTTTATTCAGCGTTTTCTGCGCTTTTTCCAATTTTTCTTTTGCGGCCGATAGTAGCATTTACTCGGTGGCAAATGTTGCAGTTAGCGTTTCAGGAAAATCTCCAACCGACGCCAGAAATCTAGCGGTTGCAACCGCCAGACGGGACGCTTTTTTAATTTTGCTGACTCGCCTCGACATGAATATCAATGTTGCCGATAACGTCAGTAATGACGAAATTTCTGACATGGTGCGCTCAGAACAAACTGACGGCGAGAAAGTTGCGGGCAGCACTTATTCGGCAACTTTTAACATCTTATTTGCCAAGGATTTTGTTGATCACATTTTGTCTAAAAAGAAACCGGCGCAAGTGGCGGATGTTTTGGCAAAAACTGAAGAATCTTATTTGTTAATTCCGGTGAAAATGGTGAAGAAGCAGCCAATTGTTTGGGAAGAAAACAATGACTGGAGAAAAGCGGTGGTGAAAAGTTTGGGCAAAAAAAATCTCTCCAAGAAATTTGTAATTCCTGATGCCGATCTAAATAATTTGTCACTTTTAGGTCGTGACAATGTTGCAATTGTGGGCTACGCCGAATTAGAAACCATGATTACTAGATATGGAAATGCAGCGGCTTACACCTTGTTTTTCACTTACGACGAAATCGAAAATAAGGTGAATATCAATGTTTACTACATCCGCAAAATGCAGCGTAAACAGTTTAAACTGAGCTTCATTAATGTTGATCGTTTGGGCTATGAAGCCTTGATTGACAAAGTTGCAGATAAGGTGGTCGATTATTTGAACTCACCGCAAATTAGCGAAAATAAAATCATTACTTCCAACATTGTTCGCATTCAAATTCCCATCACCAGCTTGAATGGCTGGCTGGCGACAAAAAACAAAATCGAAACTAGCAATTTGGTAAATCAATTAAACATTGAATCGATCTCGCGCGACCAGGCTTTGATCTCGGTGAATTATCTAAATAGCGAGGTTGATATTTCTGAGGCGTTTCTAGGAATTGGCATTTTGCTCAATAAAAAATCGGAAAATCTCTACACAATTTTTACCGCAAACTAGCATGAAAACCAAAGATAAAGTGATCTCGATGATTTTAATTTTATCAGCGCTTTTCTGGCTGATTTATTTGGTGAAATCGGTTTTAACTCCCTTCATTTTTTCACTGATTATCGCTTATTTTTTGGATCCTTTGGTCGATCGTCTTTGCTCCAAATGTAAGCTGTCGCGCGCCGCTGCAACCTCGCTGATTCTGGGATTATTTTTGATTACTTTGGTTGGTCTTTGTGCGCTGTTAATGCCGATAATTTACGAACAATTTTTGTCTTTAGTTGAGGCGCTTCCGGGATATTTTCAAACCGTGGTTAATGATTTTTATCCAAAGATTGCAGGTACCCTCAATAAGGCAGGATTTCAACTTGATGACAATTTTTCGCACCTAATTGCTAACGAACAAATGACGACAAAATTTGTCGATTTGTCACAAAATATTTTCAATAATGCGCTGAGCTCTTCAGCGTTTCTAATCAATATTTTATCACTGATTTTTATCACGCCGATTTTGGTTTTTTACCTGCTAAAAGATTGGGATATTTTGGTTAATAAAATTGGCAATTATTTGCCCCGTTCAGTTTCTTCTCCGGTTAGAAAAATTGCTGTCGATATCGACAAAACCTTGTCGGGATATGTTCGCGGTCAGTTTAATGTTTGCCTAATTTTAGTAATTATTTACTCAAGTTTGCTAAGTTTTACCGGACTTAATTTCGGTTTTTTAATCGGTTTCTTAACCGGACTTTTCTCTTTCATCCCCTACGTCGGAATGCTCTCTGGCGTGACTGCAGCAATTGCTGTGGCGCTATTTCAATGGGGTTTTGATACTAGTCATATCAGTGCAGTTTCGCTGGTTTTCATCTTCGGACAAATTGTTGAATCAAACTTTTTAACCCCAAAATTAATCGGCGCCAAAATTGGTCTTCATCCGGTTTGGTTGATTTTTGGTTTGTTTATTTTCGGTGCGCTATTTGGCTTTATCGGAGTTTTGGTAGCAGTTCCCCTCACCGCAATTTGCGGCGTTATTATCAAGCATTTTGCTTTAGAATATAAAAAGAAATTCACCTAAATGTTTGATAAAAAACACATTGAGTTTGACGATTTTATCGATCCGGATGTTGAAATTGAAACCGGCGTCACCATCGATCCCAAAGCTAAGCTGGTGAATTTTGCTAAAATAAAAGTGGTGGCAATTGATCCGAGAATCCACAAAGAAATTGATGAATCGATGAAGCGGATTGAGAAAAATCTGCAGAAGTTAAAGGCGCTGGTGCGGGAGTAATTCTAGAGCAGAAATTTTTGAATTGCGGTTAGAATGGCAATTACAGATGTGAATATGATGGTTATGCGAGCGGTTAAATCAAATTTCAAAGCCTCTAAATCTTTTTTAGTTTCAGCTTTAAATAGCTCGATGTCTTTTCTTAAGAGAGCAAATTCTGTTTCAGTATTTTTCTCTAAATCTTTAAGATCTTGCTTAGTGGCTAAGCCATTTTCATTGACTTCGGTAACAATCTGAGCGTGGGCTTCAGCCTGTTCTTGCGTGAAACCAACTTTCTTAAGTCGGTGCATGATTTCAATTTGTGTGAGAGGACGCGGCATGGTTTGTGAGGAGAACATGTTGGTGGGGGTTTTGGGTTATTATTTTGATGATCTTTGTGGAGATCGTAGTGGCAAAAATTATTTTCGGCTAAATAAAGAACAAGAATTCTTTACTAAGAACCCGTCCTAAGTCTTTGACTTATTAAAAATCCTGAGCCAATCCTTTGTCATCAATAACAAGGGAGGTTCATGAACAAGAAA
>CAIUFU010000188.1 GCA_903898475.1 uncultured Alphaproteobacteria bacterium
CGTGATGCTGTCACAAATGAGGATTTTTGGAAACGCTAGGATGAGAAGTAGGCTGGGAGAATTGTCGCGAGGACAGTTTGCGGAAGTGAAGAAGAAAATTGCTGAGATGATTTTGGGAGATTAGTCAGCCTCTCAATTTCTTGAGAGGCTTCAGTGGCTGATGCCAATTTGTAGCGTCATTTAAAAAAATTTAGCCTCTACAAGTCAAGAATTTTTCACCCCTCCGCAGGACGGGATTTGTAATCCCGTCCTCAAGTTCAGTTCCATTTTATAAAGGACATGAACATGTGGACGGAGTTACAAACTCCGTCCAGCCCCGAGTTGTTGATCTCTTAACCGGACAGTAATGGTTACAAACCCATTCAAGCTGAAGAGCACTTACTCTTTTTTACAATTCTTCACCTTCACCGCCAACACCGCGCCCGCTAAAATAAAGGTCACGACATTGGCAATGATGATTACGTTATTTTCTAGCAACACTCCGTAAGCAAGCCAGAAGCCAACTCCCACCACAAACATCAAATACATCGCAAAAGAAATTCCCGAAGTGTCGCGAGTTTTTATGGTTTTAATTGCTTGCGGTAGAAAACTTGCAGTGGTTAGAAACGCAGCAGTGGCGCCGATTAGTTCAGTCATTTACAATTGGGGATTGAGGGTTAATTTTTTGCTTAAATCTCATTTCTTCTTTGAAAAAAAATATGAAACAAAATCAAACTAACAAACCAATTTTGCTGTGCATTTTAGATGGCTGGGGAATTGGTGATGACGCTGATGCAAGCAATGCCATCGCGCGCGCAAAACTGCCAAATTACAATCGCTTTTTTAAGCAATATCCTAACTCACAACTTGAAACATCAGGTCTTGCTGTTGGTTTGCCAGAAGGGCAAATGGGCAATTCAGAAGTTGGTCACATGACGATTGGCGCGGGGCGCGTGATCTTTCAAGATTTGCCGCGCATTAACAATGCAATTGCAGATGGGTCACTTGCGCGAAATCCCAAATTACTAAAATTAATTGCTGACCTAAAAGCCTCGGGCAAAACCTGCCACTTGATGGGATTGCTTTCTGACGGCGGCGTGCATTCACACATTAATCACATTATTTTTCTGGCAGAATTTTTAGCCCAAAATGGTGTCAAAGTTTTGCTTCATGCCTTTTTAGATGGTCGCGATGTGGCGCAAAAAAGTGCGCTTGAGTTTCTAGAAAAAGTTAAACACATCAAAATCGCTACAGTTTCTGGGCGCTACTACGCCATGGATCGCGACAATAAATGGGAACGCATTGAACTAGCAACAAAAGCAATCGTTTCAGCTCAAGGTGAAAAATTTTCTGACGCGATTTCTGCGGTGAAAAACTCTTACGAAAACAACGTAAATGATGAATTTGTAAAGCCTTGCGTCATTGGCGATTACAACGGAATTGCTAAAGAAGATGCTTTGCTTTTTTGCAATTTTCGCGCCGATCGCGCTCGTCAAATTTCAGAAAAACTTTTTGAAAGTTGTAATTTTTCTCACGCAATTGCAGCAACCGAATATTCGGAAAAATTAAATAAATCTTACGAAATTTTATTTCCTTCAATTGAAGTAAAAAATTCTTTGCCAGAAATTTTATCAGCGCGCGGCCTTACGCAATTGCGTATCGCCGAAACTGAAAAATATGCGCACGTCACTTTCTTTTTTTCTTGCGGCGCTGAAAAAGAACTTTCTGGTGAAACAAGAATTTTAGTAAAATCTCCGGCTGTTGCTACTTACGATTTGAAGCCCGAAATGTCGGCAAATGAAATTGGTGAAAAATTGCGCGCTGCAATTTCGTCAGAAAAATTCGATTTCATCATCGTCAATTACGCCAATCCCGACATGGTCGGACATAGCGGCATGCTTGATCCGTCAATTGCGGCCTGTGAAGCAATCGACAATCAACTGGGTCTTTTGGAAAAAATAATTTTAGAAAAAAACGGCGTGATGTTGATTTCTGCAGATCACGGAAATGTTGAATGCATGATGGATCACAATCATCAGCCTCACACTTCACACACCACAAATCCGGTGCCATTTATTTTGATGGGAAATGCTGTTGCAGGCTTAAACCTTGAAAATGGTAAGCTTAGCGATATTGCACCAACAGTTTTGCATTTGATGAAAATCGAGCAACCGCTTGAGATGGACGGAAAAAACTTAATCAAAAATTAAAAATGGAAAACCCAAAAACCGAAACCCCCGCAGGCTTCATCAAAACCCTCATCGTCGCCTTAATTTGCGCCGGTTTTGTGCGTTCGTTTTTTTTCGAGCCATTTCACATTCCCTCAAGCTCAATGAAACCTGGGCTTTTGATTGGCGATTACATTTTCGTCGCCAAATATTCTTACGGCTACAGCCGCTATTCTTTTCCTTTTGGCATCGATTTTTTTGACGGACGAATTTGGAAAACAACCCCAAAACGCGGTGATGTTGTGGTGTTTCGCTTACCTTCCGAACCCAACATTAATTACATAAAAAGATTAATCGGCCTACC
>CAIUFU010000189.1 GCA_903898475.1 uncultured Alphaproteobacteria bacterium
CCACTCTCGGTGTCACCCCGTCTTCACGACGGGGTCCATCTCGTCGCAAGTCATGAATTTTTATTTTTCACTTTTGAATTTGAACTCGTGGCACTATGGACCCCGTCGTGAAGACGGGGTGACACCGAGAGTGGTTGTGGCTAGTTAAGTATGTAAATCCCTTTTCAGGGAGGGGTTGGGGGTAGTTATTAAGGCACTCGATTCAAAAACTACCTATCCAACTCCTTCGACAAAACATTCAAAAGCTGCACCGAAAAATTATGCGCGCGCTCAGTAAATTGATTAATCTTCGCGCTAAAAATATTGTAGAAAAACACAGCCGGAATTGCTGCAAATAACCCTGCAGCCGTTGCAAGCAAAGCTTCGGCAATACCGGGTGCTACAACCGCTAAACTAGTATTTTTAGAAACCGCAATTCCTTGAAAACTGCTCATAATTCCCCAAACCGTTCCAAATAATCCAACGAAAGGTGCGGCTGATCCAACAATTGCCAAGAATCCCAAACCAGATTCCAAGCGTTGCATTGAGCGGTTTGAAGCCACTTCCATTTCACCCATTAAACGCTCTTTTAGTGAAGATTTTTTTTCAGTCGAATCACTAATAACCTGCTTCACATTGCTTGATTTCCACTCTTTCATGCAGGCAAGAAAAATGCGCGCAAGCGGGTGATTGTCATTCTTCTTGGCTTCCGCATAAATATCTTCAAGCGAGGCAGCCCCTTCAAAAACTTCTTCAAATTTGTCGCTGCGATTTTTGAGAATTCGAAACTTAATAATTTTATCAAAAATAATTGCCCAAGACCACATTGAGGCAATGACCAAAAGCAACATTACTAGCTGCACAACGATGTCAGCTTGAGTGACGAGGCTTACGATTGAAACTGATGCGACTTTTTCCATGTTTTTAAAAATTAAATTAAACGATTCCTTATAGGTCCCTGAGCAAAGCGCGTAGCGCGTCGTCGAAGGGCCTGAAACTCGAAGTTCCGGCCCTTCGACGACGCTTAAGCTTTACTCAGGGACCTGTAGCTTTTCTTATTCTTCCACCACTTCCCTTTTTCCCGAGATATTTGGCGGCGTTACCACTCCCTGCTCTTCCATTTTTTCAATCAAAATTGCAGCGCGGTTGTAACCAATTCTCAGCTGACGCTGAACATAACTAATTGAAGCTTTGCGATCGCGACGCACGATCATCACGGCTTTATTGTAAAGGTCAGCGTCACTGCCGCTTCCTCCGCCTTCAGAATCGTCATCACCGCCAGCGCCCGAATCTCTAGGCAAAGGCGCTTCAAAAAAAATTTGTTCAGATGGATCAGCGAATTCACTCAAATCCTGACTCTTAATAAAGTTCACAATATTTTCGATTTCAGTATCCGAACAGAAAGGCCCGTGAACCCTTGTCATCTTGCTGCCGCCCGACATGTAAATCATGTCACCTTGACCAAGAAGTTGCTCTGCACCTTGCGTGCCCAAAATAGTTCGGCTGTCAATTCGTGAAGTAACTTGAAAAGAAATTCTAGTTGGAAAGTTCGCCTTAATCACACCCGTAATAACGTCAACTGACGGTCTCTGCGTTGCCATGATGATGTGAATGCCTGCGGCGCGTGCCATTTGTGCCAAGCGCTGCACTGAGTTTTCAATTTCTTTTCCTGCAACCAACATCAAGTCAGCCATTTCATCAACAATCACCACGATGAAAGGTAATTTTTTCGGCTCAAATTCGATCTCTTCAATAATTGGTTTGCCGCTTGAAGGATCATATCCGGTCTGCACTTTGCGCGATAATTTTTCGCCAGTCAAAATCGCCTTCTCCGCTTTTTCATTGTAGCCGGCAATGTTACGCACCGCGAAGCTCGACATTAAACGGTAGCGCTCTTCCATTTCAGCAACCACCCATTTCAAAGCAATCACCGCCTTGCCCGGCTCGGTTACAACGGGAGCTAACAAATGCGGAATTCCGTCGTAAATTGACAGCTCCAACATTTTCGGATCGATCATGATGAACTTACATTCATCGGGGCGCAGCTTAAATAAAATGGAAAGAATCATCACGTTAAGACCAACCGATTTTCCCGAACCTGTAGTTCCTGCAATCAATAAATGCGGCATTTTAGCAAGATCGGCAATCATGGTCTCGCCACCAATATCTTTCCCCAAAATAATCGGCAGAGAACTTTGTGAAAATTTGTAATCTTTGCTTTCAATCAATTCGCGGAAAAAAATCATTTCGCGTTTTGGATTTGGCAATTCAATACCAATTGAAGTTTTGCCCGACACCACCGCAATCCGCGCTGACACTGCACTCATCGAGCGCGAAATATCGTCAGAAAGCCCAATCACGCGTGAAGCTTTGGTGCCAGCCGCCGGTTCAAATTCATGCAAAGTCACAACTGGCCCAACTTTAGCGCCAAGTGAAGTTCCGTAAACGCCAAAATCTTCTAAAACTTTTAGCAACATTTTTGACTGAGCCTCAACCAAATCTTTGCTGGTTTTTTTGTCTTTATTTTCGGCCGAGCGATCGGTGAGTAAATCAGCGAGAGGCAGTTGGTAGTTTGATTTTGCTGCACGCACCGGCTTTTTAGTTTTGCTGCTTTTGATCAATTTGGCTTTTAAAACTTCGCGAGTCTCTTCCTCTTCTGGCGCCTCTGGCTCTTCTTCCTCATCTTCAGAAATTTCAATGGTTGGCGCACCTTCGCGCGGTTTGAATTCTACTGTTTCGTCTTTGAAAGAATTCATCAAACGCTCAATTAAAAAGCGCGCGGTAACGAAGCTGTAGCGGAAAAAATAAATCCAATCGCCAAGCGCAATTTCAATAATTATTGAAGTAAGAATAATTGAAAAAATCAGCGCCACGGCAGAAGTGGCAGCCAGCGGCATGAAAGTGATTTTCGCTAAAATGAAATGGCCGTTAACGCCGCCAAGACCGTTAAATTCCCACCAAGCTGGTTGCGGCAAAGTGGAAAAAAACACCGACCAACAAAGAATACAAAAAGGAGTAAGGATGATTTTCGGCAGCAAATTTCTCACACCATTGCGACTGCTGATTTTGGTGCCAATGCTAAAAATTATTAGGCAAAGAAAAAACGCCGAAAGGCCGATTAGCTGCAGCGACAAATCTGAAATATGCGAACCGAATGATCCCATCCAGTTGTTAATGTGATCCTGCGTTGAAACGGTGTTGAATGAAGGATCTTCCGAACTAAAGCTGAAAAGCGCCAAAGAACATGCCAAAGAAAAGCCGATCAGAACTATTCCGAAAAGCCTCAGCAGTAAGCGCAGAATGATTTGATAAATTTTATCCGGCATTGTTTTTCTTAAATTTAATTCGGCAAAGGTAGCTCTGGC
The DNA here is from genome assembly GCA_903898475.1 of uncultured Alphaproteobacteria bacterium. Classification (GTDB taxonomy): domain Bacteria; phylum Pseudomonadota; class Alphaproteobacteria; order Rickettsiales; family UBA1997; genus UBA2645. Next base: position 3,345 of record CAIUFU010000189.1, read on the forward strand.
AAGACTGCTGGAAGTGAATCTTTTGAATCCTTCGCTTTTGAATCTTGAGCTTTTCCGGCTGCTTGCGCTTGTTTTTTCAAAAAGAAATCGGGGATTCCTACTTTCACCGGATCTTGATTTTGTTCTTGTGTCAAAGGTATTGGCGCCAAAGCAGGAGCAGGAATTTGCGTAATTGGACTTGTCGGTTCAGGATCTTGTAACGGCACTGCCGCTGCCTGATTTGCCAATGGATTTGGTGTTAAAAATTTTTCCGGATTTGCAGCAGCAGTTGGCGCTGCGCTTGGATTAGGAGTTACAGCGCTTGGATCAACTGCTGGCGGCGGAACTAACTTGTTCATTAGTTCTTCTTCATGGGCTAATGCATCGGCTTTGCGCTTCTCTTTAGCGGCATTTAAAACTTTTTGCTCTTCTGCCTGTTCAACATCAAAAATCTTTTTGTAACTTTTTAGCGCCACACAAGATTCACCATCCCAGCAACGATTTTTGCCACATTCGCAACTAAAAACCAAAGCCTGCGTGCACATTGCAAAGCGGTCAAACTTATCGTGACAAAAATCTGCACAACCATTGCCAAATTGACGCCAAACTCCTTTGGAATTTTCGCAAACACTGCGATCGTCGAAGGTGGTTGGGCGTGTAACTTGGGCTGAGGCGCTTTGAATTAAAAGGAAAAATAAAACTAAGAATGCGTTGACTGGACCCCGTCGTGAAGACGGGGTGACAGTGAGTGAGAGGTTAGTCCGCGGACTAAAAACACTCTCGATTGTCACCCCGTCTTTACGACGGGGTCCAGTCAACGCACTCAAAATTTTATTTAAAACCTTTCTCATGCAGTCAGTTTTCTCAATTCTTCAATGATTTTATCGCCCATTTCAGTGCAAGAAATTTTTGCTTCACCAGCTTTAGCGATATCTGCCGTTCTAATGCCGCGATTCAAAACATTTTCAACTGAGGCTTCGAGCAAATCAGCTTCTTTGGCGAATCCGAAAGAATATCTAAACATCATTGCCAAACTGAGAATGGTGGCAATTGGATTTGCAATGTTCTTTCCAGCGATATCTGGCGCTGATCCATGGATTGGCTCATAAAGCGCAAATTGTTTGCCATTTGCTTGCTTTGCACCAAGTGAAGCTGAGGGCAACATGCCAAGAGATCCAGTTAACATTGACGCCGTGTCTGACAAAATATCACCAAACATATTGCCGGTAAGCATCACGTCAAATTGCTTTGGGTTACGCACCAACTGCATCGAAGCATTATCAACATACATGTGAGAAAGAGCGATTTCTGGATATTCTTTTTGACCCATTTGCGTCACCACTTCGCGCCACATTTCAGTGGTTTCAATGACATTTGCTTTGTCGATTGAGCAAAGTTTTTTGCCACGAATTTTTGCCAAGTCAAATGACACGCGAGCAATTCTTTCAACTTCTTTCGAATTGTAAGTCATGGTGTTGACGCCTTGTCTGGAGCCATCTGCCAAAGTTGTAACGCCGCGCGGTTCGCCAAAATAAAGATCGCCCGTAAGTTCGCGCACAATCATGATGTCGAGATTTTCAACGATTTCGCGTTTCAAAGTTGAGCTGTCGGCAAGTGCATTAAAAACTTTTGCCGGACGTAGGTTAGCAAATAATTCTAACTCTTTGCGGATGCCGAGCAATCCACGTTCTGGACGATGTTTATATTCGAGAGACTCCCATTTCAAACCACCCACCGCGCCAAGTAAAATCGCGTCAGATTCGCGAGCGAGCTTCACAGTTTCTTGCGGAAAAGGCGTGCCAACTTGGTCGTAAGCGATGCCGCCCAAAAGTGCATTTTCGGTTTCAAATTTTTTGTCGGTATTTTTAGAGAAAAATTCGAGAACTTTTTTAGCTTGTCCAACTACTTCCGGCCCAATGC
>CAIUFU010000190.1 GCA_903898475.1 uncultured Alphaproteobacteria bacterium
ACGAATATCTGACCGATGTTTTGAAATTGCCGCGTGAGCTCACAAATGATAAATTTTTCGCCATTAAGAGCGAGGAAAATGCTGATAAAAAAGAGTCATCAAATTCAATAATTCTTAACAGTTTTTATCTTAAAGATTTGACAAAGGCGGCCAATCTTTTTGTGAGAAATGAAGCAAAGCAAAGTCTTGCAAGGCCAATGTTATCAAGGCCATTTGCTAAATTTAAAGAAGAAGTCGGGGCGCCAAAAAATAATTTTTTAGCTTCTCTATTTTGTCTTTTTGCTAAACTTATTCTTAGCTTAATAACTTTTTTCTTAAGTCTTTTTGAAGAAAAAAAATCACAAAATAATGTACATACAACTCGGGATGAAGAGCTGAGCCAAATTCCAAAAAACCTAAAACTTTATTTAGGTTTAGAAAAGTCGTCAAAAAAACTTAACATTCTTAAAGAAAGTTCAGTTTTAAAAACAGCAGTCTCACCAAAGCTAATTCCGCCAGCTTGTTGGCCGGCAAGCAATCACAATCCATTAGTTTTGCTGCAACAAGCCGCAGTTAATTTATCTTTAAGCGAGTTGGAAGATGGCGGAATCCTCGCTGTCAACGGCCCTCCTGGAACCGGCAAAACAACTTTGTTACGAGATGTAATCGCTGGCATTGTCGTTAAAAGAGCGCAAGCGATGTGCGCTTTTAATGATCCATCTAAAGCCTTCACTCAAAGCGGAAAAAGGTTTGAAGCGGGCAGGGGAAGTTATGAATTAAGCACGCTGGATCAAAGGTTGAAAGGCTTTGAAATTCTGATCGCTTCTTCAAACAACAATGCGGTGCAAAATGTTAGCGCCGAGCTGCCAAATCTAAATGCAATAGCCTCTGATGCGGATGATTTGCGTTATTTTAAAATTTTATCCGACAAATTAATTGATCGCGAAAGCTGGGGAATGATCTCGGCAGTTTTGGGAAATAGCGAAAATTGCTACAAATTTTCTCAAGCATTTTGGTGGGATAAAGAGTGCAGTTTTAAAAATTATTTGGCCAAAGCCTGCGACAGCAAAAAAGTTTTCACAAAAAAAGATTTAAATACCGGCAAAGATGTTGAGTACATACCGCAAATTATTTTAGAAAACTTTCCGCCAAGAAATGAAAACGAGGCTTTGGACAGTTGGCGCGAGGCGCGAGAAAATTTCCAAAATACTTTAGCAGAAGTTAACGCAAAACTTGCTGAGCTTGAAGAGGTGTCAGAATTTTTTAGAGAAATCGATTTGCTAGAAAGCGATTGCAGCGATTTACCAAAATTAGAAGCGAGTTTGAAGAAACATCAAAAATCACGACCAAGCTTTTGGCGCCTAATATTTTCGCCACTCAAGTCTTTGGCTTGGAAGCGACAAAATGCCAAACTTTTAGAAATAAAACCAAAGCTGATTAAGGCTGAAGAATATCGCAAAAAACTAGGCTTGCACGCCGTTGAAGAAAAACTTTTTAACCAAAGTCGCAAAACTCTTCATCTAGTTGCGCCGTGGTGTGACGAGGAAACTAAACTGCTGCGCGAAAAACTTTTTACTCAAGCGATGAAGTTGCATAAATGCTTCATCGACGCCGCCGCAAAGCCACTTCTTCACAATTTAGGAATTTTTTTAATGCAGCTTTCCGGCTCTCAAAGTAGCAGCGAGGCGGATGATTTTGCTTCCGATTTGTGGTCTTCATTATTTTTGTTAGTGCCAGCGGTTTCGACGGCTTTTGCTTCTGTAGGAAAAATGCTAGAAAAGCTGCCGCAAGAAAGTTTGGGCTGGTTGTTAATTGATGAAGCTGGACAAGCCTCTCCGCAATCGGCAGTTGGCGCAATTTTAAAAACTAAGCGGGCAATTGTGGTTGGTGATCCAATGCAAATTGAACCGGTTGTAACGCTTTCAGAGTCATTAACCAAAAGCATCTGCGAGCAATTTGAAGTTGAAGCGAATTCTTTTAATGCACCGGCGGCTTCAGTTCAAACTTTGTGCGACGCAGCAACTCCATATTTTGCCGAGTTAAATGGCCGCCAAGTTGGCGTACCGCTTTTGGTTCACAGGCGTTGCGATGATCCAATGTTTGGCATTGCCAACACAATTGCCTACGATGGCTTGATGGTTAACGCAAAAAAATCTGGCGCTTCTAAAATTAGAGACTCTTTAGGTTCGTCGGCTTGGTTTGATGTGGATAGTGTTTCCGAGCAAAAATGGTCAGCAGCTGAAGGTGAAAAATTAATTGAAATTCTGACAAAAATTAACGCGAGTGACGGGGCTCCTGACTTATTCATCATTACGCCATTCAAGGATGTCGCATATGAATTGCGAAGCTTCGTAAGCAAAAGCGGCATTTTGCAGCGCTGGAAAATAAGTGACTCGCAATCGTGGCTCAGGGAGAGAATCGGCACAGTTCATACCTTTCAGGGCAAAGAAGCCGAGGCGGTGATCTTTGTTTTAGGTGCTGCGTCGCCAGAACAAAGCGGCAGCAGAATTTGGGCTGGAAAAAAGCCAAACTTACTCAACGTTGCTGTCACAAGAGCGAAGGAAGTTTTTTACGTTATTGGTAATAAAAAATTATGGCGCGAGGCAGGAAATTTTGCCGATTTGGCTGATGGGATTTAGAGACATTGGTAAAAGACTGCCGTTCATAAGTTCTCTGCCATCTCCAAATCCTCATGCTCAAAAGCTGAAGCCATGCGCTCAATTTCTTTTTTGGTGATGTCAAAATTTTTAGCTACCTCGCGCCATTTAGAAACTGCTTTAGCGACTTCTTTGATAATTTTATTCGCCTCAGATTTTTCTAATCGGAAATCTTTGACAACTGACAAGGCTGTTTCAAGCGATGCAGTTGTGTCGTTTAAATCAATCGCGGTTGTTAAAATGCGCGGCTTGATTTCGATTGGTGTTGGGTTGAGGTCATAGGCTGGAGAAAGTCGCCAGCCTTTTTGGCTTTCATAAAGAAAGCCGTGATTGCGTAAGTGATCGTCAGTATTTGAAATGAGCACATTAAAAACTATGCGCCGCCAAAGTTGTTTCATATCTTCTTTAGGAGCTGCACCGTTTTGTGCTAAAGCATAGGCAATTTCAAGATAGCTGTGTTGTTCATTATCTCGCGCTTGCAACATGCTCATTGCTGAAAGAAATGGGACGCGAATTTTTTTAATGCGGTCAAAACGCTTAACTATTAAGACGGGATTCTTGCCGATTTTTATTAAACTAAATTCCGGTGTGGCGATGCCGGAATTTTTTGCCAAAGTTAGCGCCACAGCCTCCCATTTTTCTACCGCAAATTCATCATCTTTTCTTGGAAACTTAGCGATTGCCAGATTGCCATTTTTATCCATCACCGATGATTTTGGGCGCGCGCCGCCAAGAGAAGAGCCTGGCGCTAAAAGCAATCTCAGATCCTCTAAGTTTTCTTTGTCGTCGATAAATCTTTCAGATGCCGCAAGTAGTTTAGGCAAGTCAATAAGTGGCGGAATTGATTGCTTATCTTTTGGACTCAAAAATTCGCCATCAATTTTCTCAGACAATCGCAAAGCACCCTGACGCAATTCATCATTTACACCCAGTAAATAATCAGCTTCGCTTAGTGTCCTAGTGGTTTCTTTGTTGCTTTTTGCACGCCTTCCTTCAGATCGACGCATCAAAACTCTTCCCCAACGATCTGGCGCAGAATCGCCAATTGCACCAAAAACACTTTGATCTGCTCCGGTGTGAAAAACGCCTTCGATTAGTTTTAAAGCAGGTTCAAGCGCAAATTTTTCAGAGTGAGCAAGCCAGCTTCGATCATATTCAAAAGAGGCACTTTCTTTTCCTTTTCTTGAGTGAAACCAAAGTCTGCCGACAAAAATATTTTCTTCTCCTAAAGCGATGTGAACAAAAATTTCTCTACTCATATTATTAGTTTAATTTTTGTTGGCCTAATACGTTTTGGCAAATTTTCCTCATCAATTTGCCTGCCCGTTAAATCATGATTAGCATCAACTAAATCACTGATTCTGCCTGTCATGCCAAGCACAAATAACACAGAGGCATAATTACCCATTGATGTTGCTGGATCGCCTTTTTCAATTTTTGCTAAAGTGCTGCGCGAAATTCCAGCACGCTGCGCCATTAACTCTGTTGCAATGCGCCTACGGCGACGAGCCTCGGAAATATCTTGCCCCATTTTCCGTAAAGCTTTGGTAATTGGAATTGGTAGTTCTGATGTATTTTTCATTGTGTATAAAGTATAATATAGCAAGCGATATATGCTATATTGCGCATTATAAGAAGCTTTATTTTATACTCCAAGAAATATCATAAAAACTAGGTGCGCACTGGTGCGCACCAGACAAACCTTTTATTTACAAGCCTTGAAGGCAAAAAATGCGCACCAAGTGCGCACCCTTTTAAAAATTCTTTCGGTAGAAAAGGCCTGGGGTGGCGCGTTACCCGCGAAAAAAAGTGCGTCACAGTACCTTTTGATTTCTTAACTCTTCACCCAAAGTGAATACAATTTTTTTAGCTCTGATATAGTCCTTCATTTCATACTTTTGGTATTCCGATCCATCAATCTCACCTATGTGTATATTTGCACGAATATTCCAAAGCCACTGCAGCTCGTCCTTTAAGGGCTCTGTAATCATTTTTATGCTAACCATCTTGTTGCATCTTTCAGCAAACTTATTGGATTTTCCAATTTTAGTTTTTGTTACCTCTTTTATAATCGCCTCACAAATCGCTGTCATAAGAGCGATTTGCCATTTTATTACCATTTCTAGCGCTGTTCCAGACAAATCTGTATAAGCTATTATCCAGTGGTTAATGTCGGTAAGCATCATGTTGTAAGACAGGTTGCTCTTTAAACTTCCATTTTCCACAAACGATAAGCGATCACGAAAATAAGCGGCTTGTCTTATGAATC